>JBCCXV010000091.1:0-8497 GCA_039191195.1 Planctomycetota bacterium | reverse complement strand
GGGGCCGAACATGACGACCTGTCGCTGGGCGACGCCGGCGCCGGATCCGCGGTCGATGCGGAGCTCGCGGAGGCCTCCGGGGTCGGACCCGCCGGCGGTTCGGGCTTGGATGAGCCTGAAGCCGTCGCCGAGGACGGCGCGGACGTCGCGGAGGCGTGCGTTTTCGACCTCGAGTCGGTCGACCTCTTGGCGTAGCCGGTGGTTCACTTGGCGGGCGCGGTCGAGTTCGAGGGTTTGGGCGACGGCGTCGTTGGGCCCGGTATCGCCGGCCTGGGACGCGCGGGCGAGGGTCTGGCCCAGCCGTGCCGCGGGGGCCATGGCGATCTCGTAGAGGGTCGCGGGTACGACGGCGATGGCGCGGGCGACGATCCCGGGGCCGAGGCTGCTGACCGCGAGCACCGCCAAGACGGCGACGAGCACGCGGCGGGGGTGTCGGCGGCGCTGGCTCATGGGCGTGCGTAGCCCGGCGTCTAAACGGCCCGACCTGAGTCACTCGACCCGGGTCAGGCGTCGTCCAGGTCGCTCTCCATGGTCTGCTTCCACTCCTCGAGGTGTTCGAGGTAGATGGCGGTGCCCCGGGCGACGCAGGTGAGGGGGTCTTCGGCGATGCGGGAATCGAGGCCAGTGGCGTTGGAGATGATGGTGTCGATGCCGCGGAGCAGCGCCCCGCCGCCGGCGAGGACGATGCCGTTGTCGACCAGGTCGGCGGCGAGCTCGGGCTCGCAGCGTTCGAGGGTGCGTGTGACGGTCTCGATGATGGCCGACAGGGGCTCTTGGAGGGCCTCGCGGATCTCTTCGGAGGTGATGACGGTCTTGCGGGGCAGGCCGGAGATCATGTCTCGGCCGCGGACCTCCATGGTGCTCTCTTCGCCGTCGGGCGCGGCGGAGCCGATCTCGATCTTGATGCGTTCGGCGGTCTGCTCGCCGATCATGAGGTTGTAGGCCTTCTTCATGTGGTTGACGATGGCCTCGTCCATGTCGTCGCCGGCGACGCGGACCGACTCGCATTGGGCGATGTCGGCCAGGGACATGATGGCGACCTCGGTGGTGCCGCCGCCGATGTCGACGATCATGCTGGCGGTGGCCTCGACGATGGGCAGGTTGGCGCCGATGCCGGCGGCCATGGGCTCTTCGACGAGGTAGACGCGCCGGGCGCCGGCGCGGTCGGCCGAATCGAGCACGGCGCGTTTTTCGACGAGGGTGATGCCCGAGGGCACGGCGATGACGACGCGCGGGCGGGCCAGGGCGCGCTTGCCGTTGACCTTGCGGATGAAGTAGCTGAGCATCGCCTCGGTGATCTCGAAGTCGGAGATCACGCCGTCTTTGAGGGGGCGGATGGCGGTGATGGAGCCCGGGGTCTTGCCGAGCATCTCTTTGGCGACCCACCCGACGGCGTTGCCGTTTTGGAGGACCTGGTTGGTGCCCTTTTTGACGGCGACGACCGAGGGCTCGTTGAGGACGATGCCCTCGCCGCGGACGCAGACCAGCGTGTTGCAGGTGCCCAGGTCGATGCCCATATCGACGCTGAACCAGCTGAGGAAGTCGTCGAGCAAGCTAAGCAACCGCGGGCTCCGGCCCCGGGAGCGGACGCCGCTTCGGGGCGCGAGAGTCTAACGCCCGCAGGCGGTCCGTGCGGCGTGTCGCGGGCCCGAAGGCGGGAGTTGTGCGGAACTTAGTTGCCGGCGAGCGTGGGCGCGGGGTCGGGTCGGCGTGCGGCCTGCGCCTCGCGCTCGGCGTCTTGCAGGCGCTGCTGGTCTTGGGAGGCCAAGCGCGAGCGCAGGCGTCCGAGGTCGTCGAGGTAGAGCAAGCGTTCGCGGGTCTGGGGGCCGGAGGGCGCGGGGATGCGTTCGGTGATGACGTCGACGACGACGGCGCCGGTGGCGAAGTCGACGCCGTCCTCGAGGCCCCCGATGGCGTCTCCGGGCTCGACGGATCCTTCGAGGGTGCGCGGCTGGCCGTCGTAGACGCGACGGACTTCGAGGCGGGCTCCGCTATTGGTGGCGCCGGTGAAAAAGAAGCGGACGCGCCTCGGCACGACGACGGGTTCGGACCAGTCGCCTTCGAGTTCGGTGAGGGCGGCGGGGTCGGGCCCTAAGGCGAGGCGGGTGTAGTTGCGGGCGTACTGGTCGGCTTCGACGCCACTGGCGCCGTAGAAGGGGTTGACGACGTTGACGACCAGGCGGTAGCGGTAGGTCTTGCCGTATTCGACCGAGAGGTCGTGGGCCCAGACGGCGGCGCGGCCGTCGCCTCCGATGGGCAGCGCGGCGAGGATGGGGTCGGCGTCGTCTTCTTGGCCTGGGGCCCCGGGCACGCCGGGAGCGCCGGGGGCCAAGGGCGCCCGGCGGGGGCGACGGCTGCCGTCGCGGGGATCGACTTCGCGGAGGCTGGCGCTCTCGGCCCGGCGGTCTTCGCGGGTGGCTCGCGCGTCTCTGCCGAGATCGCGGCGGATGGGTGCGAAAGCCTCTCCTTCGACGGGCGGAATGGCGAGTTGAAGCCGGGGCGGGGTCCAGCCGTCGTTCGCGGTGGGCGGCGGGGCCGGCAGCCGCAGGATGCGCTGGTACTCGGCTTCGGCTAAGGCGGCGACGGGGATCGCGTTTGGCGCGTCTGGGTCTTGGAGGAAGCTCTCCTCGAAGACCTGTTGGTCCGGGGCGGGTTGGGTCTTGATGCGTACCGGGGCGGTCCAGGCGCCCTGGTCTTCGGACCACTCGCTGCGGATGAGGTAGGCGCCGACGACGACCTGCTTGTCTTCCCACATGCCCGGCGGCGCCGGAGCCGGCGGGCCTTGGTCCGGCTCTCCGACCCAGTCATCTCCTACGCCTTCCCGAAGCCGGTCGGCCCAGTCGTTGAAGTCGAAGTAGCCGGCGACGGTGACCATGGGGAAGTCGGCGGGGAGCTGGTTCCCGATGCGCTGCTGATATTCGGTACGCGTCGCTGCGTCGGGCACGGCGGAGGCGTCGAAGACCAAGTCGTACCTGCGGACCAAGAGGTCTTCGGCCAGGGGCGGCCGCACCTCGGCGTAGCTCGGGTACGCCGGCGGCTTGGGCGAGACGACCTCGGGGCTCAGGCCGGGTCCGCCGAGCAAGGCGACTTCGTCGGCGGCGGGGTCGGCGGTGGGCCACCAGACCATGCGGGCGAGCACCTGCTCCTCGAAATTGGGGTCGATCTCGCGTTCGGCGAGTTCTTGGGGCAGGCGATCGGAGTCTTGCTGGCTGCGCACGCGGTCGCGGGTGGACTCGATCTCTTGGAAGGCTTGGTCGGGCGACTGTTTGCGCGGGCCGTCGCCCAGGGCGAAGCGGTCGCCGAGGATGTCGGTGAAGAACAGGACGAAGACGAGGCCGAGCACGCCTACGCCGGCGGCGAGGGCGATCTTGTCGATGTGTTGCAGCAGGGGGTTGGACTCTTTGGCCGCCATCGGCGATCTCTCCGTTTGCGGGGAGCGTGGGCTGTTTGGGTTAGCGGCGGTCGCGGCGGGAGGAGCGGGCGTTGCCGAGGGCCGCCGGGGCGCCGAGGCCCCAGCCTTGCTTGACGTTGGGCGGCATCATGGGTTCGAGCCAGTCGGTGAGCCAGACCGAGTCGAAGACGACTTCGAGGCGGACGATGTCGCCGGCGCCGTAGAGGTAGAGGTTCTGGAGGGCCTCATACTCGTCGATGTCGGTGTAGGACGAAGAGAGGGCTTCCATGCGGCGGGTGTTTTGGAAGGCCTCGAAGACCCGCTGAGCCTGGGCCCAGTCGATGTCCATGACGACGCGGACCTGGCAGACCAGGGCGCGCTTGCTGGAGACGACGCCGGTTGGCGTGGTGTTGAAGTCGGCCGTGGGGGCGGGCAAGACGGGCCCGTAGTCTTGCCCGGAGCCGGAGGCGGGCTGGGGGCCGAAGCCGCCCGGCTGGAAGCCGCCGGCTTGGAAGCCGCCTGACCGTGCTGGCGCGGCGTCCGTATCGGCGCCCCCGCCGCGCAAGAGGCCGGGGGTCACCTCGATGGTGACGAGGCGTTTGATGGGGGCTTCGTAGACGGGGAGCATGCCGCTGGACTCGTCGTCGGGCTCGGGGTCGGCGTTGGCCTTGGCGACGGCCTCGATGACGTCGGCGAGCACCCAGAGCTGGAGCTGGGCGTCCCAGATCTCGTCGGGCTGAGGTGCGGCGCCGCTGGTGCTGGTGCCGAGGGTCGCGTAGTTGAGGAGTTCGGCGGGGTCGGCCGGGGCGTAGACGTCGATGCGTCCGGCGTGCTCGGTGAGCTTGAAGGCGGCGAGGCGGCGCTGCTGGGCGAGGTAGTTGGTGCGATTGGCGTCGGTGGCCTCTCCGCCGTGGACGCGGATGTAGTCTTCGCGGTCTTTCTCGAGCACGGCCAAGAGCTGCTCTTGGGGCATGGGCGGGCCGGTGCTCAGGGTCGGCCAGGGGCCGGCGAGCTCGGGGCTGCCGCTGAGCATGGCGGCGATGATGCGTTTGTAGCTGTCGCGGCTGGCGTAGGCGGCGGCTTCGGGGGCCCCGCCGTCTTGCCAGCTGGGGAGCAGGCCCGTTCCGATGAGCCGGTCGGCGCGGCCGCCGCGGTTGCGGAGCAGGACCTCGGCGTCGAGCCGGTCGGCCTGCTCGGCGACGGCGGCGCTGAGGGCGGCGACCTTTTCCACGATGGCCTGGTTGTGCACGGCCCGGACGTCTTCGGCCTCATCGCCGGGGCGGGCCGGCGGGACCTCGACGCGTGCGTCGGCGGCCCGCTTGATGTCGCCTTGGAGCTTGGAGACGGCTTCGGAGTTGGCCTCGGCGTTCCCGGGGGCAACCAGGAACATGAGGTAGCCGACGAAGAGCAGGGCGAGGCCCGAGACCGCCGCGCAAATGACCGGTATGGGGTTGGTCTTGCACCAGAGCAGGGCGTTAGCCATCGCGGGAGGCCTCCGGGTTGGTGTCGGTGTTCCGCGAGGGTTGGGACAGGCTGGCTTCGGTCGGCGGCGGGGCCGGGTCGGCGTGGGCCTGGTCGTAGAGGTCGCGGTAGTCGGCGCGGCTCTTGAGCACGGCCTGAAAGCGGATGGTGAAGCGGTTGTCTCCGTCGGCTCGGATCTGGCCTTCACGCTGGGGCAGGGCCTCGGCGAGGCTGACGGCGGGGAGGTCGGAAGCCTGGGAGCCGCCGGCGCCGAAGCCGGTGTCGCCAAACCCCGGGGCGCCGAAGTTGGCCGGGCGTGCAAAGCCAGCGGGTCCCGGGGCCTGGAAGTTGCCGGCGCCGGCGCCGGTGCCGGTTTGACTGGTAACCGAGAGCAGGTCGCCGCCGAGGTAGAGGGTGTAGGGGCGGCCGGCGGGCTGGGCGTTGGCGCGGAGCCAGTCGATCATCTGCTGGGTGAGCCGGGGGGCCTGGGCGTGGGGCGTGGTGCCGGTGACGGTGATCTGGAAGCGTGCGGTGGTGGGGGCGCCGGCGGCGAGCGCGGGCGCCGGGCTCGGGCCTGCCGGCCGGTCGTCGTCACTGCCGGCTCGGGCGGGCGCGGCGCCGGGCAAGGCGCCGGGGAGGTACTGGATGTCGACCTGGTCGACGAAGACGCGCCACCACTCGGCTCGGTCTTTGCCGCCGGCCATCCACTGGTTGGGGTCATAGTTGTCGCCGGCGTCGTCGGGCCGGACCTGGGCGAGCATCTGGTCGATGTCGGCCTTGAGCAAGGCTTGGACGCCGCGGAAGTCCGCGAACTGGCGGTACTCCTCGATGCGCGACTGTCCGGAGCCGGAGCCGGCGTCGTCGAGGTCTCCGCTGAGGCGGTTGGCCTGGCTGATGACGCCCTTGGTGTCGCGTTCGACTTCTTCGAAGCCGGCCTCGAAGGCGCCTTGCGACGAGTAGGTCTTGAACGCGGCCAAGCCCGAAGCCATGAGTGCGCAAGACGCGGCGGCGACGATCCAGGGCTGCTTCGACTTCCACTGGCGAGCGCTGAGGATGTGCGAGGGCAGGATGTTGGCCGTGACGCTCTCGAGCCCGAGGCCCTGGAGGGCCAAGCCGTAGGCGGTGGAGAGGTTGAGGGCTTCGTTGGCGACCTCGGACTCGCGTTTGCCGTCGAGTTGGACGCGCTCGAAGCCGTCGGGCCGGTGGACGGGCATCTGGAGGTTCTGCTGGACGTACTTGACCAGGCCGGGCAGGCGGAAGGTCGAGCCCAGGCCGAGGACCTGGGTGACGTTCGACTCGCGGTTGATGGACTGGTAGTAGCCGAGCGACCGCTGGACCTCTTGCACGAGGTCGGCGTAGACACCCTTCATGGCCTGGAAGATCTGCTTGGCGTACTTGCTGGTGGCGGCCTCGCGTTTGAGCTTCTCGGCCTTGGCGAAGCTGATCTTGAACTGGCGGACCAGGGCCTCGGTGAAGTTGTTGCCGCCCATGGAGAAGGTGCGGAGCCAGATGCTGCCGGGCTCGACGACGATCACGTCGGTGGAGACGGTGCCGACGTCTAGCAGCAGCGTGCCGGCCTCGGGCGGGGCCTCGGCGGTCTCGTAGGCGAAGGCGTTGTAGACGGCGACCGGCGAGAGGGTCAGGGCGTCGAGCCGTAGGTCCTGGGAGCGAAAGTTGCTCAGGAACCGGGCGACCCGCTCTTTGGTGATGGCGAAGATGCCCACCTCGATATCGGGCGAGTCTTCCTGCTGGAAGACCTGGAAGTCCCACTCGACCTCCTCGATCGGGAACGGGATCTGCTGCTGGGCCTCGAACCGAACGATCTCGCGGACCTTCTTGGGCTCGACCGGCGGCAGCTTGGCGAACCGGGCGAAGGCCAGGTTGCCGGGGACCGAGGCGACCACGGCGGCCTTGCCTAGCTCGTGGTCCTGCAAGAATTTGTCGAGCCCGAGGCGGATGTTCTCTTCGGCGTCGACATCGGGGGTGGTCAGGACCTGGGGGAACGGGACGATGGCGAAGTCCGACATCACAAGTCCGTCGCCCTCGCGGGCGAGCTTGACGGCCTTGATGGCGTCGGAACCGACTTCGATCCCCCAGGATTCGTTGCGCTTGGGCATGACTGAGATCCGAGTCTTTCCGGGCGGGTCCGGGTCGCGGCCGGGGCTGACCGCCGGCGGCGTCGACCCGGTCGGGATCGACCGTTTTCGCGCCGCGATAACAATCTAACACAGCCCGGCCGGATCGCGAGGGGGCCGTGGCGGCGCCATGCCTATCGGACGAGCGCGGGGGCGGCCGGGTTCGCCCGGTTTGGTGGGGGACAGGCGGGTTCGTGACAGGCTGTCCTCGTCCTGTCACCAACGCGGGGGTCTGGCACACTGGCCCGATGGCCGCAACCCCGTTCGCCCCGACCTCCCGCAAGCCCAAGCCCGCCGCCGAGCCGACCGAGGTGGCCCGGCTGCTGGAGCGGCTGCCGCCGCACGCGCCGGAGGCCGAAGCCGCCCTGCTCGGGTGCATGGTGCTGGACTGGAAGGTCTGCGGCGAGGTGCTGCAGGTGGTCTCGGGCGCCGACGACTTTTTCAAGCCGGCCCACGTGTCGATCTACACGGCGCTGATCGACCTGTACGAGCACGACCAGTCGATCGACATGGTCCAGCTCAACCAGAAGCTTGTGGACCGGGGCGTGCTCGAGCAGGTGGGCGGGCTGGACTACTTGCTGGAGCTGGCCGAGTCGGTGCCGTCGGCGGCCGGGGCGCTGCACTACGCCCGGATCGTGCGCGACAAGGCGCTGCTCCGCCGGCTGATCACGGCGTCGGGCCAGGTGATCCACGACTGCCACACGCACGACGGCAAGGCCGAGGAGATGCTCGACCGCGCCGGCCGCGCGCTCTTCGAGCTCCAACAGACCGGCGGGATCTCCGAAGCCATCGCCCTCAAGGAACTGCTCGACGAGACCTACCGGCAGCTCGAAGCGCAGGACGGGCGTGCCGTGACCGGGATGGAGACGGGCTTCCGCGATCTGGACTCCATGACCAACGGCCTGCAGCCGGGCGAGATGATCATCGTGGCGGCCCGCCCGTCGATGGGGAAGACCGCCTTCATGCTGAACATGGCCGAGCACGCGGCGGCGTCGCTGCAGAAGCCGGTGGCGTTGTTCTCACTCGAGATGTCGAAGCAGCAGCTCGCGCTGCGTCTGCTGTGCTCGCGTTCGGGGGTCGATTCGCACAAGCTCCGGCGGAACATGCTTAGCCGGGACGACTTCGGGCGGCTGTCGATGACGGTGGGCCAGCTCTCGGAAGCCCCCCTGTTCATCGACGACACGCCGGGCCTTTCGCTGATGCAGCTGCGGGCCAAGGCCCGACGGCTGGCGATGGAGCACCACATCCAGATGGTCTTCGTCGACTACCTGCAGCTGATGTCCGACCCCGGGGCCGAGTCGCGGCAGCAGGAGGTTTCGAGCCTGTCGCGCGGCGTGAAGGCGCTGGCGCGTGAACTGGAGGTGCCGGTCATCTGCCTGAGCCAGCTCAACCGGCAGGCCGAGCAGCGGGAGGGCCACCGTCCGCGGATGAGCGACCTGCGCGAGTCGGGCTCGATCGAACAAGACGCCGACGTGGTGATGATGCTGCACCGGGAGGACTACTACCACCG
>JBCCXV010000090.1:0-8523 GCA_039191195.1 Planctomycetota bacterium | reverse complement strand
CTCAAACGCGTCAAGCAGAAGGTCGCCGACGCCCGCAAGCAGCGCGAGGCCGACACCGACGCCAAGCTCGACGCCGAGGTCGACCGCCTGCTCGCCAAGGTCCGACGCGACGGCATGCACAGCCTCTCCGCCAAAGAACGCAAGACCCTCCAGCAGGCCACCGACCGCGAGAACAAGCGGGCGAGTTGATCAGTCCATCGCCGTCAGCGGTCAGCCATCAGGCCGAGACGGAACGCCGCCGCGATGGGCTTCCGCAGCCCCACCGCGGGTAATCTGCCGCGATGCCCGCGCCCGTCACCTTCCGCAAGACCCAAGACGACGCCGACCCCGCCTCCAACGCCAGGCTGGGCCTCGTCCGCACGCCCCACGGCGAGGTCCCCACCCCCGGCTTCATGCCCGTGGGCACCAGCGCGGCCGTCAAGGGCCTCTTTCCCCAGCAGGTCCACGGCACCGGCGCCCGGTGCATCCTCTGCAACACCTACCACCTCATGCTCCGCCCCGGCGAGGCCCTGGTGAAACAGATGGGCGGCCTCCACAACTTCATGCAGTGGCCCGGCGCCATCATCACCGACTCCGGCGGCTTCCAAGTCTTCTCGCTCACCCAAGAACATCAGATCGACGACGACGGCGTCACCTTCAAGAGCCACCTCACCGGAGAGGCCATCCACCTCACCCCCGAACGCTCCATCGCTGTCCAAAACGCCCTCGGCGCCGACATCGCCATGGCCTTCGACGACTGCCCGCCGGCGCCCGCGCCCTCGGCGCACCAGGCCGAGCGCGCCAAGGCCCTGGGGCGCGCCCCCGGCCCGACCATGAGTCCCGGCGAATACCACGACCGCCTGGCCCGCGCCGCCGACCGCTCCCTGCGCTGGGTCGAGCGCTGCGCCGACGCCCACCAGCGCCCCGACGACCAGGCGCTCTTCGGCATCGTCCAGGGCGGGGGCGACCTCGACCTGCGGACGAAGTGCGCCGCCGACCTCGCCGGCCTCGACCTCCCCGGCTACGCCATCGGCGGGGTCGCCGTGGGCGAAGGGCCCGACGACATCGAGCGCGTGGTCCGCCACACCGCGCCGCGCCTCCCCGACGACAAGCCCCGCTACCTCATGGGCGTGGGCTACGAACGCGACCTGGTCGCCGGCGTGCGGGCCGGGGTGGACCTGTTCGACTGCGTGCTGCCCACCCGCAACGGCCGGAACGCCGTGGCCTTCACCCCGACCGGCCCGCTACGGCTCCGCAACGCCCGGTTCAAGGACGACCCGCGGCCCATCGACCCCACCTGCGGCTGCCCGGTCTGCCAAGGAGGTTTCTCCCGGGCCTACCTCCGCCACCTGTTCGCCTCCGGCGAGGCCCTGGGCCCGGCCCTGGTGAGCCTCCACAACCTTTGGCACTTCCAACGCCTCATGTTGGACATCCGGCAGGCGATCCGCGATGATCGCTGGGCTACGCTCGCCCAGAACTGGCCGGTACTCGCCGCGGGCGGATCGCCCCCGGAATCGCCGGGTCGTTCGGACGAGCCTTTCGGTCTGCCCGGGCCTTCGACCGGGGGATCGACCCCGTAAAACCTGGAGGGCTCGCCCGCCGAGCCCCGCCTGTCGCCGCCACCCACCCGCGACCAACGCGAAACCCGCAAAGCCGCTTCGCCATGCCCGACTTCCCCGCACCCACTCCCGACGTTCTCGCCGCCGCTTGGCCCGCCGTATGGGCCCAGTCGAGTTCCGACCCGGCCGGCTCCTCCGACCCCGCCGCCGGCGCCGCGACCAGCCAAACCGGCGACGCCGGTCAAACCACCGCGCCCCCGCCCTCGGGCATCGGCAACGAGTTCCTGCTCATCATGGGCCTGGTGATCGGGGCCATGTTCCTGTTCACCATCCTTGGCGGGCGCAAAGAAAAGAAACGCCGCGCCGCCATGCTCGCCGGCCTCCGCAAGGGCCAACGCGTCCAAACCGCCGGCGGCGTGCTCGGCAGCGTCGTCGAAGTCCGCGACAGCGAGGTCGTCCTCAAGGTCGACGAGTCCAACAACACCAAGATCCCCTTCGCACGCTCCGCCATCCAGAGCGTGCTCGCCGACGCCCCCGCCAGCACCGCCGGCTCGGCCAAGAGCTAACCCCGACACCACCACGCAGCACCCCGGCGCCCGCCGGGGCCTCCTTCTCGACGGCCGACCCCCGCCGCCCCCAGCCCTCCCATCGCCATGCCCAAGCTCGTCTGGAAAGCCCTGATCCTGCTCGCGGTGTTCGGCTTGCTCGGCCTGGCCCTCGCCAACAACCCCCTGCGCAAAGGCATCGACCTCGCCGGCGGGTCGGCCCTCATCTACGACGTCTCGGTCCCGCCCGGCAGCGACGCCGAAAGCGTCATCGACCAGACCATCGCCGTCCTCCGCGATCGCGTCGACCCCACCGGCACCAAGAACCTGGTCTGGCGCCGCGTCGCCGGCAACCGGGTCGAGATCCAGATGCCCGCGGCCGACCCGGCCATCAAGGCCCTCGAAGCCGCCTACGAGCAGGCACTCGCCACCGCCCTGGCCGGCAACCTCGACCCCTTCGCCCTCGACCTCGCCCTGGCCGAGACCGGCGAAGCGCGCGACGTCGCCCTCCAGGCCCTCGCCGGCGACGACGCCGACCGACTCCAGAAACTCGAGGCCCTGGCCGAGCTCTCGACCCAGCGCGACCTCGCCGAGAAGGATTACGACGCCGTCGAGGCCCAGTACGACCAGGTCACCGATTCCGCTTCGGCCGCTTCGCCCGATGAGCGCAGCGCCGCGACCCGCGACCTCGAAGCCGCCATCGACCGCCTCTTCGCCGCCCGCCGGGCCTACACCGAGGCCGAACGCGAGCTGCTCGCGGCCAACCTCACGCCCCGCGCCCTCGAAGAAACGCTGCTGCTGTCCAGCGCTGCACCCCGGGTCGACGAGGGCCAGCCCGCGCGCCCCTCGCCCCGGCAGGTCGCGCTCGACCGGCTTAAGCAGCAGGCGCCCAAGCGCGCCGCCGACATCGACGCCTTCGCCCAAGCCTGGGACGCCTACGCCGGCGAGAAAGGCCCCCTCGAAGACGTCAACGACCTCAAGAACCTGCTCCGCGGCTCCGGCGTGCTCGAAATGCGCATCGCCCCGCGCCCCGCCGCCATCTCGCCCGACGCCTACTTCAAGCGCCTCGACTCCCGCGGACCCCGCGCCGGTACCGGCGAAGACTACCGCTGGTTCGCCGTCGACGACCTCGAAACTTTCTTCGACGAAGAAGACCTCCGCGCCCAGCTGCTGGCCTGGCGCGACGAGCTGCTCACCCTGGCCGACCCCGCCCAGGTCGAGCCGCTGCAGCGCCAGATCGCCGCGGCGTTTGAGCCCCGCCGGCTCGTCGCACGCCACCACGCCGGCGAGTTCTACGTGCTGCTGGGCAACACCGAAGCCACCGCCATGACCGGCGAGCAGGAGTGGGAAGTCCGCAGCGTCCGCCGCACGCAAGACCAACTCGGCAAGCCGGCCCTGGGCTTCAGCGTCGACAACCGCGGCGAGCGCCTCTTGAGCGACCTCACCGGGCCGCACGTCGGCGAGATCATGGCCGTCCTGCTCGACGGGCGCGTCATCACCGCCCCCAACCTCCAGGCCCAACTCGACTCCGGCGGCACGATCACCGGCAACTTCTCCCAGGCCGAGCTCGGCTACATGATCCGCTCGATGCAGGCCGGCTCGCTCGAAGGCCAGCTCTCCCCCGAGCCCATCAGCGAGAAGACCACCGGCCCGTCGCTCGGCAAAGACAACCTCGACCGCGGCTTCCGCGCCGCCATCCTGGCCCTGGCCCTGGTCGCGGCCTTCATGCTCGTCTACTACCTGTTCGTCGGCGCCGTGGCCGACCTCGCCCTCGCCGCCAACATGGTCATGATCCTCGGGATCATGTCGGCCATCCAGTCGACCTTCACCCTGCCCGGCATCGCCGGCATGGTGCTCACCATCGGCATGGCCGTCGACGCCAACGTCCTCATCTTCGAGCGCATCCGCGAAGAGCTCGAGGCCGGCGAGAAGCTCCCCATCGCCGTCAAGCAGGGCTTCGCAAAAGCCTTCTCGACGATCTTCGACGCCAACGTCACCACGCTGTTCGTCTGCTTCATCCTCGGCTTCACGGCCACGGCCGAGATCAAGGGCTTCGCCGTCGTCCTGGGCATCGGCATCGCCTGCACGCTCTTCACCGCGCTGTTCATGAGCCGGGTCCTCATCCAAGACGTCGCCGTCGACGCCCTCAAGTTCAAGGGCCTGCCGATGGCGCCGACCATGATCCCCGCGATCCGCCGCCTGCTGTCGCCCAAGGTCGACTGGGTCGGCCTGCGCTTCTTCTTCGTGCCCATCAGCGTCAGCCTGCTCATCATCGGCCTGGGCACCGCCGGCTACCGCGGCGCCGACCTGCTCGACATCGAGTTCCGGGCCGGCACGGCCGTCACCTTCGAGCTGCGCGACGACGCCGAACAACCCCTCGCCGACGCCCGGGCCCGGCTCACGGCCGCCGCCTCCGCCGCCGCCAAGTACGAAGCCGCCTTCTTGGTCGACGCCGACGGCGATGGGCAACCCGACATGAGCGCCGTCTCCGTCTCCCTGGCCGACGACGAACTGCCCTTCGCCGAAGAGGTCGAGCCCGTCGTCTACGCCTCGCTCAAACGCTTCGCCGACGAACTCAAGACGTACAACAACGCCATCGCCGCCGAGGTCGAAGACCCGCCCAGCCCCGGCGACCAGCCCGACTTCGCCGCCCTGGCCGAAGACGTCCAGAGCAACCTCGTCACCGTCGGCGACGCCGTGGACACCCCCGACGGACCGGCCCACGGCGAGTTCACCCTCAACACCCTCATGACCGACGCCGACGCCGTCGCCGGCGTCATCAAGGCCGCCTTCGGCGACGACCTCGACTCCGCCATCCGCGTCCGCTTCGCCGGCGACGACATCGAGCGCGTCGCCGACGCCGGAGCCGTGGCCAAACGCATCGACGCCGACTCCCTCGCCGAGGTCATCGGCCGCGCCCCGGTCGACGCCAATCAGGACGACGTCACCCCCTCCCTCGGCGGGGCCGTGTTCGTGCTCAACGACCTCGCCCCCGCGGCGTCCATCGAGGTGCTCACCGAGAAGATCGACCGACAGGTCCGCACCGCGCCCCACGACGACCTGCCCTACCGCGAACGCCAAGTCATCGGTCTCGAGCGCGCCCCCGGCGTCGACGCCGACGGCAACCCGCTGTTCTCCGCCGTCGCCGTCGTCGTGTCCGAGCCCAACGCCGACCTCGGCGACGAGGGCGACGCAGACGAGCCCGAGGCCTTCGCCGCCGCCGGCGGCCTCGCCGACACCGACTGGGCCATGCTCCGCGACGCCATGAATTCCGCCTCGACCCTCAAGGGCGTCACCCGCTTCTCTAGCCAGATCTCCGGCACCATGCAGCGGCAGGCCATCGTCGCCATCGCGCTGTCCCTGGCCGTCGTCGTCGTCTACATCTGGCTCCGCTTCGGCTCGATCCGCTACGGCCTCGCCGCCATCGCCGCCCTGGTCCACGACGTCTCGCTGGCCCTGGGCATGCTCGCCGTCTCCGGCTGGATCGCCGACCAGGGCTGGGCCCGCGCCGTCTTGCTCGACCCCTTCAAGATCGACCTCTCGATCATCGCCGCGCTGCTCACCATCGTCGGCTACTCGCTCAACGACACCATCGTCGTCTTCGACCGCATCCGCGAGAACCGCGGCAAGCTCAACTACGCCACCGCCGAGATCATCAACAACTCCATCAACCAGACCATCAGCCGCACCGTGCTGACCTCGGGCACGACCTTCGTCGCCGTCGCCACCCTCTACATCCTCGGCGGCCCGGGCGTCCACGGCTTCGCCTTCGCCATGCTCATTGGCGTCGTTGTGGGCACCTACTCGTCCATCGCCGTCGCCGCGCCGCTGCTCATGATCGGCGCCAAGGACGGCAAGGTCGTCACGCCCAGCCACGGCGGCCCCCCCGGCGGCTCCACCGGCGCCAAGCCGGCCCTCCCCGCCTGATCGACCCCGACCCGGCTCAGCCCCGCAGGTACACGTCAAACCGGTGGCCCTTGCCCCGCACCCGCAAGTCGGGCGCCCTGCCCGCAACCTCCGGCGTCCGACGGCCACGCTTCACCACCACGCGCTTGCACCCGCTCGACCACGCCGCCTCGAACAGCGCGGCTTCGTCCGCGCCCGGGTCGCTCTCCGTACCGGCGACATCAAACCCCGTCAGCAGACGCAAAGCCTTGATCGCGTTCTTGGGCGCCGCCTTGCGCGACTCGGGGAACATCGGGTCCAGATACACCACGCCCGCCCCGCCACCGGAAGTGGCCCCGGCCCTGGAAGAAACCTCGCCCGCGCAGAGATGATGCTTGGCGTCATCTTCGATCAGCGTGATGCGCTGCGCGATTTCGGACAAGGCGCCGCCGAGCTGCGCGGCGCGTTCGAGCCCATCGCGCACCAGCGCCGCCACCGGCAGGCACCGCTCGCAAGCCGTCACCCGGCAGCCGGCCGCCGCGAGGCGCCACGCGTCGTCGCACCAGCCCGCGGTCGCGTCGAGCACACTCGGCCGATCGCCTCCGCGCTTCTTCGAACCCAGGCCGCACGCCTTGAGCAGAGGTGACGCGCCCGCACGCCCGCCCACGCCTTCGATCGCGGCGAAGTCGGTCCACACCGCCGACCCCTCGCGCAGCGCCGCGTCGACGCCAACCACGCCGTGCCCAACCCGCAACGCCAGACGGTCGCCCGTGTACACCAGCGCCACCGCATCGCTCGGAGGCGAAACTTCGTAAGCCCAGCCCAGCCGATCCGCCAACGAACAGGCCTTCTCGATCAAGACCGGGTCTTCGATCCCAGGCGCCACGCAACGACGAACCCCGGCCGACCCTCCCATGGCCACCCCGGCGGTCGAGTCGCGGCTATGCATCAACGAAACCGCCCGCTAGAGCACGCAAAGCACGCGAAACCCGGTCGATCACCCCTCGGCGCCGCCGACCGAACCCGCCGCGGCCTCGGCCTCGGCCAGCTGACGCTCGTAACGCTCGCGGTTGCCGCGCGAGTCCATCAGCAGCACCACCCGGTCCCGGTGCCGCGCCGGCACGGCTTGGTCGACGGCCTTGCGCGCCGCCCCCAGGTGTGTCCGCCGCGACAGGTGGGTCAAGATCACCGTCTCGGCCGTGCTCCGCTCGAGCACCTCGATCACGTCGTCCAGGTGCAGGTGCTTGCCGACCTTCGCGCGCCGCCGGTGCCCGCGTTCGATGAAGGTGCACTCGGTGATCAGCACCTTGGCGCCCAGCACGTCCGGCCGCTCGAAGTGCGGGCCCATGCACGTGTCCCCGGTGTAGCACACCTGCGGGGCCTCGATGATCTGCGTGATGTCTTGGCCGCCGCTCTTGATCCGGACCAGCTCTTCTTGCGGGAGCCCCGCGAACTCGGGCTTGAGCTTCGACCGCATCTCCATCGCCACATACCCCTGCGATGGAACCCGGTGGTCGGTCTCGAACGAACGCAACACCAGGTTGCCCTTGAGTGGCGCATCCCGGCCCGGCTCGAGCGCTTCGAGTTCGTAAGGCGTCTGCTGTTGCTCGAGCTCGCGCCAGGCTTCCATCAGCCGATGGATCGGATCGACCAAGTGCGCCGGGCACAGCACCTTACCCGGGCCCATCCCTTGGAACTGCCGCTGCGAGTAGTAGTAGGCGATCGCCGCGATGTGGTCCATGTGCGCGTGCGTCAGCGCCACGCGCTCCGCCGCGAGCACGGCCTTCGGGCAGGCGCCGATGTCAAACGCCAGGTCGAGTTCCGGCACGTACACCACGCTCGCCTCGCCGGCGATCGACACCCCCTCGATCCGGTAGGGCGGCGCGTAGATGAATCCGAGTTGCGGCTGGCGGGCGGGGGGCTTGGGCAGCATGAACAGATCGCCAAGACATAAACCGACGCGGCGGGCCGCTAGGCCCGCGATCGCTCGGAGAAACCCGCGAGTATCGACCCGCCCACCACCTGGGTCAAACCGCCACGCCGCCCGCTCACGCCCGGCTCTGCTAGCGTGACGCGATGGCCCAAGTCCGACCCGTTTTCCCCGGCGCCCCGACCGACCGCCCGGCCCTGATCGGCGTCGTCCACCTGCCCCCGCTCCCCGGCTCGCCCCGCTTCGCCCAAGCACGCGACGCCAGCGACGGCGACCCGCACCGGGCCTTTGAGACCCGGGTAATCGAACCGGCCCTGGCCGATGCCAAGGCCCTGGCCGAAGGCGGGGTCGACGCCGTCATCGTCGAGAACTTCGGCGACGCGCCGTTCTTCGCCGACGCCGTACCGCCCGAAACGGTCGCCGCGATGGCCGCCGCCGCCCGGGCCGTGCGCCAGGCCTGCGGGCTGCCGCTGGGCGTGAACGTGCTGCGCAACGACGCCGCCTCGGCCCTGGCCGTCGCCGCCGCCAGCGGCGCGTCGTTCGTGCGCGTCAACGTGCTCGCCGGCGCCGCCGTGACCGACCAGGGCGTCATCCAAGGCAAGGCCGCCGCGGTCATGCGCCAGCG
>JBCCXV010000089.1:0-8610 GCA_039191195.1 Planctomycetota bacterium | reverse complement strand
TGTTTTTCCTCGGCGAGTACATGCACATGATCACCGGGTCGGCGTTCTTCGCCGTGATGTTCCTGGGTGGCTGGGATGTGTCGCCCGTGATCGGATGGTTCCCGACCGTGGCGAACCTGGGCGACGAAGGCTTCCTCGGCGGGCTGCTGCTGGTGCTGCTGAAGTTCGGCGTGTTCGCGGGCAAGGTCGCGCTGCTGCTGTTCGTGATGATGTGGATCCGCTGGTCGTTGCCGCGGTTCCGCTTCGACCAGCTGATGAAGCTGGCCTGGCGGGGGATGATCCCGCTGATGCTGACGTATCTGGTGGTGTTCGCCGTGGTCGAATACTTCGGCTGGGGCCACTGGCTGGTGTATCTGGTGCTGAACCTGGCGGTGGCGGCGGCGGCGGCGGTGATCAGCCCGCGTCTGCCCCAAGGCCCGCCGGTGAATCGGCGTGTGGCGCTGGCCGGCTCGCGGTTCAGCCCTTTGGCGGCCGAGCAGGTTTAGGCCGCTCCTCCACACATCCTGGTCGTGTGCCGGACGGGGCGGGGTTCGGTAGACTCTTTAGACGGTTGCGGGAGGCTAGGCCTCTCGCTTGCTGGTGACTGTAGCTCAGTTGGTTAGAGCATCGGGTTGTGATCCCGAGGGTCGCGGGTTCGAATCCCGTCAGTCACCCTTTCGTCGCGCCTCTGGCTTGGCGTTGGCGTCAATAGGCTTCGGACTCAGGCCGTGAGCGCTGGCTGGTGGCGAAGGCGCCGGCCACGAGTGGAGCTTGGGCGAAGCGGGCGGTGTTCCAGTCGGCGAGCGTGGGGCCGTCGTGGGCGCCGGGGTCTGTCTGAGGGAGCACGAAGCGGAGGGCCTCGGTCTGCGGGGCGCGTAGTCCCACGTGGGATGCGGTTGCGCTCCAGCCCGTCGGTGGCGCGGCGCCCTGGGCGGGCGGCCTTGCGAAGAAGGTGTAGGGCGCCGGGGTCGGCTCGGTTCGGCTGGCGAGGGTGACTTGCGTGGCCTGGTGGTTCATTGCTTCGCGCACGGCGTGGGCGCGGTCGAAGCTCTGGACGCTTGGCGCTTCGCGCCCGGCGTCGTAGACCATCGGGACGGCTTGCGCGGCGGTGGGCGCAAGCATGAACGACAGAGCCATGGCGAGCCGGCGGGGCCGGTGGGGCGAGGGTCGCATCGTTTGGGGGTCTTTCTCGGGTCGTGCTCGCTTTGCTCGAGCGGTTCCGGTGCGGTAGGCCTTTCGGCCAATGCCTTGGATCAAGGCGGGAGGTGGGGGTCCTCCGAGCAGGCCGCACTCTGGCAGCTTACCCGCATTCTGCGGGATCGACTACGGCGGATGCGCTTTTCTCACGTAACCGGTGTGGGCGGGTAAGCCTGGCGGCTTGGGGCGACGCACCCGCGTGATCGACTAGGCTCTCCCCGCCGCGCAAGGACGGACCGGCGGCGGCGTTCCCGGCACAAGGGGCCCAGGCCTTGATCCTGATCAACCGGATGGCGCTGTTTGGGGCGTGGGTGTACGAGGCGCTCGACCGGTGCGGGCGGGCCAGCCTGTTCACGCTGGCGACGCTCCGGGCGATCGTCGTGGGCGCGGGGCCGCGCGGGCGGTTCCGGCTGCTCTTGCCGCAGCTGTACACGATCGGGACGCGTTCGGTGCCGGTGATCGTGCTGGTGGGCACGTTTGTCGGGGCGGTGCTGGGGGTCGAGTCGTTCAAGCAGTTCCAGGCGTTGGGCCAAGAGGCCCGGCTGGGCGCGGTGATCAATTTGTCGGTCGTGAAGCAGATCGGGCCGGTGCTGGCGGCGGTGATGATTGCCGGCCGGGTGGGCGGGTCGGTGGCCGCCGAACTGGGCACGATGCGCGTGACCGAGCAGGTTGACGCGCTGCGGGTGATGGGCGCCGACCCGGTCGCGTACCTGGCGGCGCCGCGGGTGCTGGCGTGCCTGATCATGCTGCCGGTGCTGACGGTGATCAGCGACCTGTTCGGTATCTTCGGCGGGTACCTGATCGTGGTGGTGTCGCTGGGCGTCGAGCCGGGCCAGTACTGGGACTACTCGGCCGACTTCGTGAAGCCCTGGGACGTAAGCACCGGGATCATCAAGAGCTTCTTCTTCGGCGGGGCGATCGGGGTGATCAGTTGTTGGAAGGGGTTCCACTGCAACGCCGGCGCCGCGGGCGTGGGCAAGGCCGCGACCGACGCGTTCGTGACCAGCTTCATCGCGATCATCGTGATCAACTTCGTGCTGGCCCAGTTCCTGAGCGACCTGTACGTCGCGGTCTACGGCGACGGCATCACGAGCTTGATCGGCTGACCCCCCCCGGAAGCACCCCCCCCCCGGAAGTCCCCCCCGGCAGTAACCCGGGAGCACCCCGGCCGACGCCGGTTGGTGGCGCTAGTCGAGCAGTCCCGGCGCCCAGAGGTAGTAGAAGCCGGAGGTCGGGCCGGTGACGCCGTCGAGTTGGAGCTGGACGAGGTTGACCTCGACTTCGCCGACCGGCGCGCCCGCGGGGGCGGTGGCGTAGGGCGAGCCGACATAGGTGAGCGGGCGGCGGTAACGCACGAGGTTCGCGCGGTCGAGGCCGGCGAGCTCCGCGGCGCGGGCCGCCGACTCGCGCAGCGTGCCGACCCGGTCGATCAGGCCGGCGGCCTGGGCTTGTTGGCCCGAGAGCACTCGGCCGTCGGCGAGCGTGGCGATCTCGTCGTCGGTGAGGTCCGGGCGTCGCTCGCGCACCACGGCGACGAAGCCGGCGTAGAACTCGTCGACCAGCGACGCGAAGACCTCGCGCTGGGCGTCTTCGAGTTGGGTCAGGGGAGAGCCGGCCGGCTTGTTGGCGCCGGAGGCGATGGTCGTGGCCTCGACGCCCCAGCGGTCGAGGGCCGGCTTGACCGAGACGAGCTGCATGATCACGCCGATGCTGCCGGTGACGGTGCTGTGGTAAGCCCAGACCTCGTCGGCGGCGCAGGCGAGGAAGAACCCGCCGCTGGCCGCGGTGGTCATCATCTGGGCGACGACGGGCTTGCCGGTCTTGGCCTTGAAGCGGACGGCTTCTTGGAACATGGCCTCGGTGGCCATGACCGACCCGCCGGGCGAGTCGATGCGAATGAGGATGGCCTTGACGCGGTCGTCGCGTTCGGCCTTGGCGAGCTGTTCGGCGAACTCGCTGACGGGGTTGGCCCCGCCGCCGAAGAGGCCGCCGGTGTCGGCGTTGGCGATGACGCCCGAGACGTCGATGAGCGCGACCTTGTTCCGGGTCGAGCGCTCGGGCGCGATGACCACGACCTCTTCGAACTGGTTCTCGGCCGGCCTTAGGTTGACGGTGAAGCCCTGCGGGGCGCAGGCGGTGAGGGGGGCGAGCGCGATCGAAGTGAGAAGCAGCAAGGCGAAAGTCAGGTACTTAGACAAGAAGCTCTCCATAAGCGGGTGGCGCGTCAGTTCTGTGGTGTACGGACCAGAATGAAAGGGCGTGTAGTGTAGAAGAGCGACTGGATGAGTTCGCGTCGTGACGCCATGTCGCCAAAGAGTGCTTGCAGTTTGCGGTCATGCGTATCGACGGTGAACTCTTTCTGCGTGTTGGTGATGACGACGAGGTCTGCCTGATCGGCCAGCATGCGAAATGCGGTAGCGTCGGGCATCCAGACCAGTAATACTTGTGGGGTACCAAGGTCTTGCATCCCCGCAGACAAGCCGTGCACGAAGTAGTGCTCGTGGGGATACTGTTTCTTGGGTTCCTCTATCGTGGTTGACATGCCGCGCATGAAGAGAAGCCTGTCGTCTCCGAAACGACGAATACGCAGTTCGTACGTCGCCGTGTGGGGTGAGCCGTCGGCTTGCCTTTCTGTCACGTGATCAAAGACAACCTCGTAATCGCCAGGCGCTTCGGGACGCGGTGAAACCCGCATCTTGATGCTCTGGTTGGCCGGCATCTCCGGCAAGACTCGGTCCACTAAGAGTGTCCACTCGCCCTCAACGTTGAGCAGGCTGTCGCTCTGCCCGAAGGGCGCGGTCACATGGACGACCCCGCAACCGGGCAAACCTGCGAGCATCGTCACACAGGTGAGCAGGAACACGCACAGGGATCGAACTCTCTGGCTTGGCATAGTGACCTTCCCGGAAGGTGTCTATGTGCTTACGTGGCGTGCGGTTCACTGTTCCTCGACTTCTTCCGCGAAGTCTTCGTGCTCGCCCTTCATGACGCGCCAAAGCACGCCGGGGTCGGTGGTGCCGAAGAGCGCGGGGACCTCTTGCGAGGCCAGGAACTCGGCGATGGCGGCCGGGTCGCTGGTGAGGTGGACCGAGTTGTCCTCTTCGTCGGCGAGTTCTTCGAGGGCGCCGTTGTCGCAGGCCTGGCGGAAGGCGTCGAAGTCGGGCGACCAGACGACCAGGGCGCGCGGTTCGTCGTTGTCTTCGCGCGGGGCGTAGGCGACGAAAAACCAGCGGTCGCCGAAGCTGTCGTCGGGGTCGGGGTCGATCTGCTGTATATGGATCAGGCGGAGGTCGTCGACGCGGGTCGCGACGACGCGGAACCGGTAGACCTCGTCGAGTTGACCGTCGTCGTCGACCTCGTCGTGGCCGACCATGCGGGCGACGAACTCGCCGGGCCCGGTGTGCTTGATGGTGACGTGCCCGCCGTCTTGCGGCATCCGCCAGAGGCCGGCGAGCTGGATGTCTTGGTCGATGTCGCCCACGGGCTCGGGCACCGTGACGATCTTGCAGCCGGCGAGTGTGGCGGCGCAGGCGAGCAGCAGGGTGCATCGCGCGAGCGCGGTGCGCAGCGAAACAAGACCGATCCAACGGCGGTGCGGGGCGGCGACGGCCATAGCGGGCCTCCTTCGGTTGCGGGGGCGGAACCTGCGTAGCATACGGCCGTGCGCATCCTCCTGACCAACGACGACGGTTACGACGCCCCGGGACTCGCGGCGATGCGGCGGGCCTTGCTTTCGCCGGCGTTTCGCGAGGGGTACGCCGATGGCGACGAGGTGGAGGTGGTCGTGGTGGCGCCCAGCCGTGTGCAGTCGGCGACGGGGCACGCGATCACGCTGCACCGGCAGGTGGAGGTGTCGCGGCGGCTGGAGCCGTACGAGGGCTACGCGGTGGGGGGGCGCCCGGCCGACTGCGTGAAGCTGGCGCTGACGCGGCTGAACGTCGAGCCGATCCACCTGGTGGTGTCGGGGATGAACGCCGGCGCCAACGTCGGGTTCAACGTGTTCTATTCGGGCACGGTGGGTGCGGCGCGGGAGGCGACGATCCAGGGCTTCCCGGCGGTGGCCACGAGTTTGTATCTGCGTGACCGCGATCACGACCACTGGGACCGGGCGGCGCAGCACGCCGCCGACGCGATCGTGCGGCTGGGGCGGGCCGGGGTGGAGCGTGCGGGCCTGACGACGATCAACGTGCCGGTGCTGGACGGCGGGTTCGAGCCCAAGGGGCTGGCGGTGTGCCCGATGTCGACCGCGCCGCTGGCCGAACGCTGGGAGGCCGAGGGCAAGGGCGAGGTCGGCGTCCTGTATAGCGCCGGGCCCGGGATGCGGTTCCGCGACGAGCCGCCGGGCACGGACGTCGAGCGTTTGTTCGACGGCTGGGTGACGGCGACGCCGCTCGGCATCGACCCGACGTCCTTCGGCGAGGTCCGGGCGATGAAGGCCGAGTTGGAGAAGCGTGGCGCGGGGGTTCCGCAGGCGTCGAGTCCCGGGGATGGCGGATGAACCCGGCTCCGCCCGAGCCTGGGCCGGAGTCGGCGGGGGGAATGACGCCGGCGCCGCGGTCGGACGCCGAGTCGATCGACGAGCCCGTGGCGGTCACGGCGGCCGAGTCGGACGTGCGTGAGGCCGAGGGTTCAGACGACGCCGGGCCCGATCCGACAGCTTGGCGCGAGCTCGAGGCGCTGCTCGAAGAAGACCGGGCCGAGCCCGTGCTCGCGTTCATGCGGCTGCTGCCGCACGCCGACACGGCCTACACGGTGTCGCACCTCTCGTCGGACCTGCGCGCCAAGCTCATGGCGCTGCTGACCGAGCGCGACGCGGCGTTCGCGGCCGACCTGCTCGAACACTTCGACGACAACCTCGCCGCCGACCTGGTGGGGGAGCTTCCCTCGGACCAGGCGGCGCAGCTCGTCGAAGAGATGGACTCGGACGAGCAGGCCGACGTGCTGGCCGAGCTGCCGGAGCCGCGGGCCGAGGCGATCTTGGAGGCGATGCCGGCGCCAGCCGCGCAGGAGGTGCGCGAGCGGTTGGCGTTCGAGCCCGATACCGCCGGCGGCTTGATGATCACCGAGTACTTGGCGTACCCGGAGTCGATGGACGCGAGCGACGTGCGGGCCGATCTGCGGGACAACCGCGACCGATACGGCGCGTATGAGGTGCGCTACCTGTACACGATCGACGTAGAAGGCAAGCTGCTGGGCGTGGTGCCGATGCGCGAGTTGCTGGTGGCCCGTGCCGGCGAGCCGTTGGAGCTCAGCCGGATCGCGTCGCCGTTGTCGGTGTCGGCCGAGACGGGGCTCGACGACCTGGAGCACTTGTTCGACCGGGTGAACTTCTCGGCGGCGCCGGTGGTCGACGCCGGCGGCAAGCTGCTGGGGGTGGTGCAGCGCGCGGCGGTGGAAGAAGCCCTGGGCGAGGAGTCGCGGGAAGACCTGGCCAAGTTCGGCGGGATCATCCGGGGTCAGGAGCTGCGCACGATGCCGACGTGGTCGCGCGCGGCCCGGCGGCTGGCCTTCTTGGCGCCGGTGGCGGGGCTCACGCTGGTATCGGCGTCGCTGGTGGCGGCGTTCGAGCCGACGGTGCAGCGGCTGCCGATCTTGGCGGCGTTCCTACCGGTGGTCGCGGGCATCTGCGGCAGCGGCGGGACCCAGGCGCTGGCCGTGAGCATCCGCGAGCAGGCGCTGGGTCTGATCACCAAGCAAGACTTGCTGCGGGTGATGGGCAAAGAGCTTGCGGTGGGCGCCTTGTCGGGCCTGGTGCTGGGCGTGATGATCGCCTTGGTCGTGGGCTTGTGGCAGGGGTCTTGGCCGTTGGCGATGGCAATCGGGGCGGCGATCCCCACGGCGATCGTGGTGGCCAAGTGCGTGGGCGGCGCCATGCCGGTGCTGCTGCGGCAGGTTGGGGTCGACCCGGCGATGGCCAGCGGGCCGCTGGTGACCACGGCGGCGGACCTGGCGAGTTTCCTGTGCACGCTGGGGTTCGCGTACCTCGCCATGCGCTGGACCGGCGTGTTCTGAAGCCGTCGGCGGAATCGGCGACACTGCACCCATGGCCAAGCGAGCCCCCACCCAGCGGAAGACGGCCGGCGCCACGCTCGACGCGTCGACCCGCGTGGCGGTGCTGCACGGCTCGGAAGACCGCTTGCAGCGCGAGCACCTGTCGGCCTTGGCCGGGGCGCTCGAGGCCGAGCACGGC
Source organism: Planctomycetota bacterium (assembly GCA_039191195.1). Classification (GTDB taxonomy): domain Bacteria; phylum Planctomycetota; class Phycisphaerae; order Phycisphaerales; family Phycisphaeraceae; genus JBCCBV01. Next base: position 1,244 of record JBCCXV010000089.1, on the reverse strand, counting down.
GAGATCGAGCGGTTGGAGTTCGACGGCCGTTCGGTCGAGCTCGCCGAGGTGTTCGACGAGGTCCGGGGCTACGGGCTGATGGTGTCGTACAAGCTGGTGGTGGTGTTCGAGGCCGAGCCGTTCGTGCGGACCCACCGGGATGCGCTCGAAAGGTATTGCGCGGCGCCGGTCGACCACGCGACGCTGGTGCTGCGTTCGCCGATCTGGCGGAAGAGCAAGCTGGACAAGCTGGTGGCCGCCGTGGGCGCGGTGATCAAGTGCGACGCGCCGAGTGAGCGCGACGCGGCGGCCTGGGTGGCCCGGCGGAGCGAGGCGGTGCACGGGCGCGCGATGCGGCCCGACGCGGCGGCGCTGCTGGTGCGGCGCATCGGCGTCGATCTCGACCGGCTGGACGGCGAGGCCGCGAAGCTGGCGTTGATGGTCGAGGGCGGCGGGCAGGTCGACGCGGCGCTGGTCGAGGCGAACACCACGGCGTCGAGCGACGAAAAGGCCTGGGCCATGCAGCAGCAGCTTCTGGGCGCGATCGCCGGTCGCGGGGCCGGCGGGGCGCTGGAGATGGTGGGCGAGCTGTTGGACCGTTCGGGTCAGCCCGACGTCCTGGTGCAGTACGCCGTGACGGACCTCTGCCGAAAGCTCGCGCTGGGATCGGCGATGCGGGCCGAGGGTGCGAGCGAGGGCGAGATCGCCAAGGCGGCGAGGGTGTGGGGGCCGCAGACCCGGCCGTTCTTGGCGGCGGTGCAAGGGCGCGGTGTGGCGCGGCTGACCGCCGACCTGCGGGCGGCGTTGCGGGCCGACGCGGGCTCGAAATCCGGCCTGGGCACGGCCCGGCGGAATCTCGAAACCCTCTGCGTAGCGATGACCGATAAGTAGACATCGCGCCGGAGGCGCGAACCCCGATCGAACCGCGCAGCCATGGAGGGCGACACGTTGCGGCCGAGCACTCACACCACCGGGCGGTTTGCGGCAAGCGGGTTTAGCGTTTGGGCGCTGTGCTTCGCCGGTCTCACGGCTTGCGGGCCCGACCCCGCCGCGGCGCCGCCCAGCCTGGTCACCGCGGCCCCGCCGTCCGAGGCCGAGGCGCTGCTCGACGGGCAGCAGGTCTCGCCGCAGATGCTGGCGTTCGCCGAGGCGTACGTGGCGGCGAAGGAAGCGCGCGACGCCCGCAATTCCCGCACGGCGGAGCAAGACCCCCGCGTGCGTTTCGTGCATCGACACGGCCAAGACGGCGATCCGCAAGGAGACGC
>JBCCXV010000088.1:0-8701 GCA_039191195.1 Planctomycetota bacterium | reverse complement strand
TCGGTGATCACGTCGCGGGCCCTGCCGGACGTGCGCGACGGGCTCAAGCCGGTGCAGCGTCGGATCCTCTACACGATGTGGCGGCAGCGTTTGTCGTGGGACGCCAAGCCTCGGAAGTGTGCGTCGGTCTGCGGCGACGTGATGGGTCAGTACCACCCGCACGGCGACCAGGCGATTTATGACGCGTTGGTGCGGATGGCTCAGCCGTGGGTGCTCCGTGAGCCGTTGGTGGAGGGCGTGGGCAACTTCGGTTCGATGGACGCCGACCCCCCCGCCGCGTACCGGTACACGGAGTGTCGTCTTCGTCCGATCGCGACGGAGCTGCTGGAAGAGCTGGATCAGGACGCGGTGCACCACCGCGCGACGTACGACAACGAGCGGACCGAGCCGGTGGTGCTGCCGAGTCGTTCGCCGAACCTCTTGGTGAACGGATCGTCGGGCATCGCGGTGGGCATGGCGACGAACATCCCGCCGCATAATTTGGGCGAGGTCTGCCGTGCGCTGCTGAAGCTGATGGACCGGCCGGACGCGAAGACGTCGGCGCTGGTGGCGAACGACGGCATCCAGGGGCCGGACTTCCCGACCGGGGGCGAGGTGCTGAACCCGCGCAGCGAGCTGCGGGCGATCTACGAGACCGGCCAGGGCTCGATCAAGGTGCGCGGCACGTGGAAGGAAGGCGCCGGCGGCGGGCGCGGGTCGCAGGTCGTGACCATCGACTCGATCCCCTACGGCGTGAACAAGGCGCAGCTGGTCGAGCAGATCGCAGACGTGGTGCTGCAAAGGAAGCTGGCGGGGTTGGTGGACGTGCGCGACCTGTCCGCCGACGACGTGCGGATCGACCTGGAGCTGAAGAAGGATGCCGAGCCGGCGAAGGTGATGGCGTACCTGTGCAAGCAGACGTCGCTTCAGACGAGCTTCGCGGTGAACCTCACTTGTCTTGTGCCGACGGGCAATCCCGAGGTGGGGCGTCCTGAGCGGCTGGGCCTGCCGGAGATCCTCAAGTACTTCCTGCTGTTCCGGCATGAGGTGGCGACCCGCCGGCTGGAGCACGAGCTGCGGGCGCTCGAGCGGCGGATCCACCTGCTCGAAGGCTTCCGGGTCGTGTTCGATGCGCTGGACGAGGTGATCGCGATCATCCGGGCCAGCGACGGCAAGGCCGACGCGGCGCGGCGGCTGATGGAGCGCTTCCCGGCGCCCCCGGAAGATACTTCCACCAAGCAACCGACCAAGAAGGGTCGAGGCAAAACCAAGCCGGTAATCCAGGTCACCGGGGGCCTCGACGTCGAGCAGACCGACGCGATCCTTGAACTGAAGCTGTACCGCCTGGCCCGGCTGGAGATCCAGGTGATCCTGGATGAGCTCAAGAAGCGCAACGCCCGGCGGAAAGAGGTGCTCGCGCTGCTCGCCGACGATGAGGACGACTACGCGGCCGGTCGTTGGGCGCTGGTGCGGGGCGAGATCGAGTCACTAATCGAGACCTACGGCGACAAGAACCCCAAGCGGCCCGAGGGTAAGCGGCGGACGGGATTCGCGATTGGCGGGGAGGCCGAGCCGGAGTTCGACGAGGCCGATTTCATTGTGGAAGAGGACGCCGTGGTGCTGGTGACCGCCGACGGTTGGATCAAGCGTCAGAAGCAGATCGACCCGTCGAGCACACGCGTGCGCGAGGGCGACCGGGTGCTGGCGTGCGTGGCGGGGTCGACGCGGTCGGTGGTGGCGTTGTTTTCGAGTCGCGGGGCGTGTTACTCGGCACGCGTGGTCGATCTGCCGGCGACGACGGGGTACGGCGAGCCGGTGCAGAAGCTGTTCAAGCTGGCGGACGGCGAGCGGATCATCGCGGCGGTGTCGCTGGACCCGCGCGTGGCGGGTGAGATCGGCACGGTCGGAGATGAGGCGCCGGCGGCGACGCACGGTTTGGCGGCCGCCAGCGACGGCTATGCGTTGCGCTTCTCGCTGGCGGGCTACGCCGAGCCGAGCACGCGCGCCGGGCGGAAGTTCGCGCGGCCCAAGGCGCCGGCCGAGGTCGTCGGTGTGGCGGTCATCGGCGGGCGCGAGAAGGTGCTGGCGGTGTCGGCCGATCGGCGGGCGCTGGTGTGCGCCGCCAAGCAGGTGAACTTCTTGCAGAACCCGGGACGCGGGGTGCAGCTGATGAAGCTGGGCGCGGCGGACAAGCTGCTGGGCTTCAAGGCGTCGGCCGGCGATCGCGACGTGCTGCGCGTGACCACCAGCGGGGGGGCGGAAGAGACGGTTTCGTCGGCGAAGTACAAGACGGTGGCGCGCGGGGGCAAGGGGATCGAAGTGCGCAAGCGCGGGGCGATCACGGGGATCGTGCCGGACCCGGTTGTGGCGCCGGAGCCGTTCGAGGGCTGAGGGGCGCGGGCGGGTTCGGGTGGCGCGGTCTGGGTGGTGTGAACCGGCGCGGGGCGCGGCGCCTGTGCCGGCTGGAAGGGCCCCGGAGTTGGGCGGGCCTGGAATCTTCCTCGTGTGCAATGGACGGCCGCGGCGGCGGCGTCGATGACGCCGGCATGCGACCCCCCTTCTCCACAAATCGGTCCCGGGCGGTTTCGAGTGTGGCGATCCGGCGTGGCTTCGAGGAAGCCCGGTGGTGGTCGTGGCTGGTGGGCGGGGCGCTGGGGCTGATGCTGGCCGTTTCTGCCGTGGGCTGTGGCGGGCCGTCGGAAGCAGCGGCGGAGTCGGAGGCGGTGTCGAAGAAGGACAAAGCCGCGGCGGGGCCGGGGAGCGTGTCGGTGCGCAACCGGACGTCGGGCGAGGTGACGCAGGTGGCGGGCAAGTTTGGGGCGTCGATGAGCTTCGGATCGGTGGACAAGGGCGACGAAGACACGCTTAGCGGCCGTACGATCAAGTTCGATAAGCGGGTGTCGATCTACTGGACCGATGCGCGGGGTGACCGCTACGACAAGAGCTGGGACCCCGGCCGTGAGCTGGGCAAGGGGTTCCACGGCGCGGTGCGGGTGACGCTGCACGACGGCGGCAAGGCGACGCTGAGCGTGGAGTAGGGTCGCGCGGTCCGGCTGCGGCAGGGGCCGGCGTGGGGGCTTATGCTCGGCGTCGACCTCACTGGCAAGGACGCCATGCCCCCCGGAAAAGCCCCCGGAAAGAACCCCGCAAGATCCTCCAAGCCGTCGCCGGCGCGGAGTTACGACGCCGACGCCCTGACGGCGCTCGAGGGCCTGGAGGCGGTGCGCAAGCGACCTGGCATGTACATCGGCGGGGTCGGCTCGCCGGGGCTGCATCACCTGTGCTGGGAGGTGCTGGACAACAGCATCGACGAGGCGATGAACGGCCACGCCAGCGAGGTGCGGCTGACGCTGCACGAGGGCGGCGAATCCATCACGGTGAGCGACAACGGGCGCGGCATCCCGGTCGACAAGCACAAGAAGTCGGGCAAGTCGGGCGTGGAGCTGGTGTTCACCGAGCTGCACGCCGGCGGCAAGTTCGACCCGGGGCAGAACTACAAGACGTCGGGCGGGCTGCACGGCGTGGGGGCGTCGGTGGTGAACGCGCTATCGAAGTCGCTTGATGTGGAGGTCGTGCGCGACGGCGGGCGCTACGCGATGCGCTTCGCCCGGGGCAAGGTCACCCAGAAGCTCAAGAAGAAGGGCGCGGCGCGCGGGCACGGCACGACGGTGAGCTTTGCGCCGGACCCGCAGGTGTTTCCGAAGACGCGCTTCGACCCCGAGCAGCTGGCCGAGCGGATGGAGGCCGGCTCGTACCTGCACAAGGGGGTGACGTTCCGGTACCACGATCAGGTCAACGGCAAGGACGTCGAGTACCGCCACGAACGAGGCATCGCGGACTACCTCGACAAGCTGACGACCGAGCGCAAGGCCCGGGCGACGCACGAGGCGGCGTTTGCGCTAGACCGGGACGACGAGACCGGGCGGCTTGAGCTCGTCCTCCGGTGGACCGATGCGACCGACGAGCTTGCGCGGAGCTTCGTGAACGGCATCCCGACGCGGGCGGGCGGGACGCACGAGTCGGGCCTGCGGGCGGGGTTGGGCAAGGCCGTGCGGAACTACATGGAGACGCACAACCTGGCGCCGCGGGGCGTGAAGGTGGCGCCGGAGGACTTGCGGGAGGGGTTGGCGGCGGTGCTGTCGGTGTTTATCGCCGACCCGCAGTTCCAGGGGCAGACGAAGGACAAGCTGAACAACCCGGACGTGCAGCCGTGGGTCGACGGCGTAGTGCGTCAGGCGCTCGAGGGCTGGCTGAACCAGAACCGGACGTCGGCCGAGGCGATCGTGGCGCGGGTGATTGCGGCGGCGCGGGCGCGGGAGGCCAGCCGTGCGGCGGCGGCGACGGTGCGTCGCAAGAGCCCGACCAGCCGTCTGACGTTGCCGGGCAAGCTGGCGGACTGCACGCAGACCGACCGGTCGCGCACCGAGCTGTTTGTCGTGGAGGGCGATTCGGCGGGGGGCACGGCCAAACAGGGTCGCAACCGGGCGACGCAGGCGATTCTGCCGTTGCGGGGCAAGGTGCTGAACGTCGAGTCGGCGACGCTGAAGAAGGTCTTAGACAACCGAGAGCTTGCTGATCTGGTGACGGCGCTGGGGTGCGGGATCGGGCCCGAGTGCGATCCGGGCCGGTTGCGGTATCAGCGGGTGATCCTGCTGGCCGACGCCGATTCAGACGGCTGCCACATCACGACGCTGCTGCTGACGTTCTTCTTCCGTCACCTGCGGCCGGTGGTGGACGAGGGCAAGCTATATGTGGCGCAGCCGCCTTTGTTCCGGGTGGATGTGGGCAAGCAGGCGTATTGGGCGCAGGACGAGGCCGAGCGAGACGCGCTGCTGGCCGAGCACGAGGGCGGGCGGGCGAAGGTGGAGGTCAGCCGCTTCAAGGGGCTGGGCGAGATGCAGGCCGACGTGCTGTGGAACACGACGCTGAACCCCGAGACGCGTCGGCTGCTTCGGGTCGACGCGGCGGATGCGTTGGAGGTCGACCGGACGCTGAGCGATCTGATGGGTAAAGACCCGTCGGCGCGGTTCCGGTTCATCATGGACCGTGCGGACGAGCTCGAGGCGCTGGACGTGTAGCGGCGTTTAGCCGTCGGCCGGTTCGAGGCGGAGTTCGACCTGCCCCCCGCCGCGGAGTTCGACGGAGCCGGACCAGGCGCCGCGGTCGTCGGGGGTGAGTCGCAGGGGGCCCTGGGCGCTTTCGAGTTCGACCTCCCGGGCGTCGGGGCTGGGGAGGTTCTTGAGGGCGACGGGCTCGGCGAGGTCGACGGCGCGCCGGCCGGGCGCGGGGCGGAGCAGGAGGCCTTCGGCGCCGAGGTCGACACGGCCTTGTGCGTCTACGTTCCAGCGGGCGAGGCCGAGGTCGATGGTCTTGCTATCGCCAGAGGCTGGTGAAATCTGGAGGGTCATGTCGTAGGCGCCGGAGGCCCGGCCGAGGGCGGCGCGGGAGTGCTGGGCGTCGCGTTCGGCCCACCAGGCGTCGGCGTCGGGGCCTTGACGGCTGGGCTGGGCGAGCCAGTCGGTTGCGGCGGCGCGGGCCTCTTGGTCGGTGGCGCCGGCGAGCAGGGCGCGGGCGGCGGCGCCGGCGGCGGCGCGGGCGTCGTCGTCGTTCTCGCTTTCACGAGAAGCGGCTTGGGCGGCGCGCTCGGGGTCGGGGTCGAGGGCCTGGGCCCAGTCGGCCCAGGGCGCGGGCAGGGCGCCGGCGGGCAGGGCGCGGAGCACGCCGGGGGGGTCGGCGGCGGCAAGGCCGGCGACGGGGTGGGGTTCGCGGCCGGCGGCGGCGGCCCAAGCGTCGATGGCGGCGACGCGTTGGTCGGCGGGGAGATCGGCGATGGCGGCGGCGAGGGGGAGGGGCTCGGCGCCCGCGGGGGCGTCTTCGAGGGCGGCGGCCAAGGCTTCGGGGCCGGCGTCGAGTTTTAGCGCGGCCGCCATAGCGTCGGCGGCGCTTTGGGGGGCGGATTCGGCCTGGCGTAGCGTCCAGGAAACGAAGGCGGCGACGCGCTCGGTCGGGGCGTCGGGAGAGAGGGACTGGGCGAGGCGTAGCGGCAATGTGTCGGCGGGCGCGGCGCCCCCGCGCACCGGGCGGCGCGCGGCTTGTGGGTCTTCGCTTACGGCGAGGTCGACGCCGACGAGCGCGGCCCAGGCGGCGTCGCGCAAGGCGGGGTCGGATGCGTTGGCGAGGACGTCCCAGAGCGGCGCGTCGGCGGTGAAGCGCAACGGCTGGGCGGCCGCGTTGGATGCGAGCGCGCCGAGCATGGCCACGGCGAGTGTGTTGTCCGCGACATCGGAAGGCTCGGGCTCGGCGGAGGCGGCGTCGCCCTGCGGAGGGCGGGAGCGCTGCGCTTCGGGGAGCAGCGCGGCGTCGAGCAACAGCGCGAGGCCGGCGCGGGGCGTGTCGTCCTGCTTGAGCGCGTCGGTGAAGGCGGCGGCCCAGGCCTCGGCGGTCCACCCTTGGGCGACGGGGTCGAAGGCGGCGACGGCGGGGCGCAGGGCGGCCGGGTCGGCGTCGAGGGTCACGAGGGCCTGGGTCACGGCGGCCACGCCTTGGGTGGCGTCGAGGTTGAGTTGTGACAAGTCGGGCGCGGCGCGGGTGGGGCCGGCCTGCCAGTGGGCGGCGAGCCGGCCGGCGGCGATGGCGGCGCGGGCGTCGTCGGGTGCGTCGGCGGCGAGCTCGGATAAGAGCGTCCAGGCGAGCGGCTCGGCGACGGTGGGGTCGACCCACCCCTCGGTGTCGGGGCCGAGGCGTCCGGACCGGGCGGGGGTGGCGAGGTCGGCCGTGGCGGCGGCGTGGGCGCCGGCCCAGAGGGCTTGGCGGGTCCAGGGGTCGGCGGAAGCGGGGTCGAGGTTGCTGAGCCTTCGGCCGACGGCGAGGGCGATGGCGCGTACGGGGTCTTCGGGGCCGGCGGCGTCGGCGAGGGCGGCGCTCTGGGCCAGGAGCGTGACGGCCAGGCGCTGGTCGAAGGGCTTGGGGTCGGCGTCGCCCAAGACGCGGGGTTCGACAAGGGCCCAGGCTTCGGCGCGGCGCGGGTCGGGTGCGCCGGCGCGGGCGCTGGCCCCCCCCGGGGAGGCGCCGCTCGCGAGCTGGCGCCAGGCGGCGAGGTCGTCCGCCTGGGCGTACCAGGTCTGGCCGTCGGCCTGGGCGAGGGAAACGGCGTCGGACCGGCCCACGACTTCATAGAGGGCCCAGAGGCCGGCGGGGCGCGGGGCTTCGACGGGGTCGGGCAGGGCCTGGACTTGGGCCCGCAGCGCGTTGAAGCGTTCGGTCTCTTGGCGGAAGGCGGCGATCTTGTCGGTGCGCTCGCGAGCCCAGTTCTGGCGCTCCTGCCGGGTGGCGTCGCGGTCGAGGGGCTGGATGTCGGGGCGCTGGGGGGCGTCGTCGCGGAGGCGTCTGGGGTCGAGCTTGTAGAGATAGGGCTGGTCGCCGGCTTTGACGGCGAGGCCCCGGATGCCGCGGGCGAGTGGGTAGGAGACGGTCTCGCCGGCCCAGTTCAGGCGGGTGGCGATGCGTGGGGGCTGCGGCTGGGACGGGTCGGCCCCCGGGCCGGCGGCGGGGATGGGCGGCGCCGCGTTGGGGACGGCTTCGGCGGGCGTGGCGGGCGGGGTCCAGGCGCCGGCGTGCCGGGCCCAGTCGCGCAAGGGGGCGAGGAGGTTGGCGGGGTCTTCGGACGCGGTCGGCTCCGGGGCGCGGGGGGTGCGCGCATCGACGGCAGGCCCGCTGGCGATGGACCAGTAGGGGGCGGCGGCGGCCTGCGGATCGGGGAGAACCCAGGCGACGAAGCGGGCGCCGGAGACGCGGGGCGGGTCGGGGGTCGCGGTGGCCGCGGGATCGTCGATGACAGCCAGGGGCAGCAGGAGCCAGTTCCCGCCGGAGCCTTCGATCTGCCAGACCGGGTCGTCGAGGCGGGTTTGGAGGGGGTCGGGCCCGCGGAGAATGGCGGGGAACGAGACCTCCAGGCGGACGCCCGCGCGGGATTCGGCGGCCGCGGCGGGCGGCGGCGTGACCTCGGCGTCCGGCTGGGCCTGCGCGGCGGGGGCGGCCGGGGGTGCGAGGGCGAGGGTGCAGGCGACGACGCTCCATACCCGGCGGCGTCTGTGTGTGTCCGGGCGCCCACAAACAATGCAACTGAGGGTCGGTTTGTTCATCATGAAGGCGCCTGCGCGGGTTGTCCCGGGTCAATGTGTGACGGTTGTGCGTCTGGAATCAGTTTTTCGATCATCCGTAGCCGTATGGGAGAGCTTGGCTTACGGGATTGTCGCCGTGCGATGGGCGCTTTTGGATGGGTCGGTGACGGCGGGTGGCCCCTGATTTGCAAAGTATCCCCTCGTTCACACAGCCGTGAGTCACGATAAGGGCAAGCGAGCGGATGAACAACGAGCTTGAAGCAGGCCACCCCCGCGGCGTTCGTGGGGGGCGATGAGCGGGCGCCTCACGGTGGGGCGTCCGCTTTTTTTGTCGCCCCCGGAAGGAGTTTACGGGGGAGAGTCCGGGGGAGTGTCCGGGAGAGACGGGGCACTTGGCGGGCCGGGTTCTGGGGTGGACGGCCGTTCGGCCGGCGGCGGGGACTCGGCGATCGCCCGCGACATGCACAGTTCTATAACCATGAACGGCGCTGTCGCACATGTTTTCAACGGCTCGATCTAGAGTGCTTGCGTTTCACGCACCCCCGAACTAGGCTGCTCGATTGTCGTGCGTCGGACGAGGGGTCCGGCCTTGTTTTCTAGCG
>JBCCXV010000087.1:0-8716 GCA_039191195.1 Planctomycetota bacterium | reverse complement strand
GGGCCGGCGCCGGGCATCGCCGTCCAACGCAGGTTGCGGAACGTGCGCACCCGGTCTTGGTCGAGCGGCAACTGCGACAGCACGGCCATGCCGTACTGCCCCGGGAAGGCGCCCCAGCCGTAGGCGTCGCCCGGGCCCGAGGGCGAGCCGTCGCCGTCGAGGTCGTAGCCGGTGAGTTGCCCGGTGTTGACGTGCGGCGTGAACGAATAGGCGTAGTCGATCGGCGCCACGTCTTCGGCTTGGGCTTCGCGCAGGTAGAGCTCGACGAACAGCTCCAGCGACCGCCCCGAAGGGTCGTGGTCGAACTCCTGGATCAGCAGCACGTGCGGACGGACCCGCTGGATGATCTCCGCCACGGCCTTGGCCTGGGGGTCGGCGCCCATGGCCAGGGCCGAGGCCAGCTCGCCGGGCTCGTCACGGCTGAGCGCGGTGTTGAAGGTCGCGAAGCGGAACGAGCCCGCCGCCGGCGGGGGCGCGGTCTCCGGCTTGGCCCCGCAGCCCGCGGCCATCCACAGCAGCGACCATGCGGCGCAGGCCCACACGAGCCGGGCTCGGGCGAACAGAAGCCATCGATGTGGATCGCAGGGCGCCGTCATACGCCGATCAGTGTAAGCCGGGGCGGGCCGATCAGCCGTCGCCCTTGCGGGCCGGGTCGTCGCCCGTGGCGTCAACGGAATCGTCCGCGGGCGGGGCGCCGTCGGCGGGCGCGGGCGGCGGGACCCGGGACCCGTCGATCGGCCGCGCCCCTTCGCCGTCGTCGGACAGCGTGTCGTTGCCGGCGTCGTCGAGCGGGGTGAGCCCCTCTTCCCCGTAGGTCTGCGGGCCGGGCCGCTCGTCCATCCACGATTGGTTGGCGACGACCTCTTGCGCCGCCCGGATCCCGCCGATCATCGCGCGACGGTCGGTCATGCTCGTGGGCGGCTCGTGCTTGGCCTCGTACGGTTTGGCCTCTTCTTGATACAGGTGCACGGTCCGCGTCGGGAAGGCGAACTGCACGCCCAGCCGGTCGGCCAAGCGGACGATATCGACGAACAGACGCTCGCGTTCGCGCAGCTCGGTGTTCCAGTCGGGCACCTCGAAGAAGACGTACAGCAGCACGTCCATCGAGCTGCCCGACCACTGGTGCATCCAGACCTGGTAGTAGTCCTTCCGCGTGTACGGGTGGGTGCGCACGAGCTCCCGGATGCCCTCGGTGAACGCGACGAGCTGCTCGGGCGGCGTGTCGTACTGCAGCCCGATGTGCGTCTTCCACCGGCGGTACTTCCGCCGACCCATGTTGTCGATGTTGGCCCGCACCAGGTTCGAGTTGGGCACCGTGACCTGCGAGTTGTAGAACGTGCGCACCCGGGTCGAGCGGAAGCCCAGGTGCTCCACAGTGCCCTCGATGTCGTTGATCACGACCCAGTCGCCGACCTCGAAGGGTTTGTCGAGGATCACCGCGACCGAACCGAAGAAGTTCTCGATCGTGTCCTTCGCCGCGAAGGCGAACGCCAGCCCGCCGATGCCCAGGCCCGTGATGAGGGGGACGACGTTGAGCTCCAGCGTCTCGGCGGCGTAGATCAGGCCAATCGCGACGACGAAGGTCTTGATCGCTTTGCGAACCATCGGCACCAGCACGTCGTCGAACTTGGTCGCGGTGCGCGAGGCTCGGTCTGCCAGCACCGCGCCGCCCAGATCGACCAGACGCCAGGCGGCCCACGTACCGGCCAGGATCGTGAAGGACTTCGCGGCGATATGGAGCACCACCGCGGCGTCTTCCACCAGCCCCAGCAGCGGCAGTGTGAGCGTGAGCATGAGACCGGCGGCCGCCAGCCCGGCCGGGCGGTTGAGCGGCGGGCTCTCTTGCGCGTGGCTGAGCTTGCGCACCAGCCGTTCCACCCGCACCGCCACCACGACGCGCACCACCAGCTCGACCGCGTACGCCAGCAGGATGATCGCCAGCAGGCCCAGCCACTGCCAATACTCGATCCCGAGCAAGGCGCCGCGCAACTCGTCGGGCATGATCTCACGCAGGGAATCCGAGAACACGTTGCCGTCGTCGGCGGTTTTCCGCGCCGGAGGCGCCAGGTCTTGCCGCGGGGCCTCTTCCTCGTCGGGCGCTAAATCCCCGGCCGGAGCCGTGGCCGGCACGCCCGTGTCCAGGTCGTGGGCGGGGGTGGGCTCTTGCCCAAGCGCGTTGACCGAGGCCAGGCACGTCATTGCCGCGAGCGCGAGCCAGAGCCAGCAGACCGGCGTGAGACGGGGGAGCTTGCGCGCCATGCCTAGATCATGCCACAAACCGGCGCCGTGATGGCCGGAGCCGTGGGCCGCCTCGCGCCGTGATCGTGGACCCCGGTGTTGCGGCCGCCGCGGTTAATCCAGCCGGAACTGACCCACGAGCATGCGCAGCTCGTCCGACTTTGCGCTGAGCTGGTTCGCCGCCGCAGCCGCCTGCCGCGACCCCTCGGTCGACTGCTGGGTGACGGTTGTGATCGCCTCGACGTTGCCGGCGATCTGCTCGGCCGCCGCCGACTGCTCCTCGGCCGCCGCCGCGATCGACTCGATCATCTGCGCGACACGGTCGCTGCCGTCGACGATTGCCGAGAGCGACCCGCCGGCCTGCTGGGCCAGGCCCACGCCCTCGTCCACCTTCGCGGTGCCTTGCTCGATGCGCGCGACGGCCTGGCCGGTCTTGCCTTGAATCGCGCGGATCGAGTCGGCGATCTCTTCGGTCGCCTTGGTCGTCCGGTCGGCCAGCTTGCGTACCTCGTCGGCGACGACGGCGAAGCCCCGGCCGTGCTCGCCCGCCCGCGCCGCTTCGATCGCCGCGTTCAGGGCCAGCAGGTTCGTCTGGTCGGCGATGTCGTTGATGACCTCGATCACCTCGCCGATCTGTTCGCTGCGCTGGCCGAGCTCCTTCACCGCGCCGGCGGCCTCGTTGACGACCGACGCGATCTCGTTGATCCCGCCGACCGTCTTCTGCACCACCTCGCCCCCCTCGGCGGCCGAGCGGCCGGCCTGGCCCGCGGTCTGCACGGCCTCGCTCGACTTCGACGCGACCTCGATCACGCTCGCCGACATCTGCTCGACGGCGGCGGACACCTGCGCGGTCTGCTGCTGCTGCTGGTCCATCCCGCGCGCCATCTCGTCCGACGAGGCGCTGATCTGCGTCGCCGCCGAAGCGACTTCCTGCGAGGCCCCGGCCACCCGGGCGATGATCTCGCGCAGCGACCCGACCATGGCGTTGACCGCCGTCGCCAGCTCGCCGATCTCGTCCCGGCTCTTGACTTGCAGGTCTTCGCCGGAGAGGTCTTTCTGCGCAATCGCCCGGGCCCGCGCCACCACCAGGTTGAGCGAGCGCGTGATCTGTCGACCCAGCACCAGTGCGATCGCGCACGCGATGGCCGCCGCGACGCCCGACGTGACGAGCGTGACCACCAGGATCGAGCTCCCGGAAGCCTGGAGCACGGCGCCGGCTTCGTCTTGCGCCGCCGTCTGATCCGCCACGATCCGGTCCAGCAGCTCGTCGGCCTTCGTGGCGAGCGGGGTCACCTCGTTCAGGCAGATGTGCTCCGATTGGCACCAGTCGGCCTGGCTCCGCATCGCCACGACCTCATTGGCTTCGGCGAGGAAGCGTTTGCGCTGCTCGATGTAGTGCTCGAAGTCGGCCTCCTGCGCGGCCGTCAGCAGGTGCGTCTGGGTCAGCAGCCGGTCGACCGAGGTCTGACACGCCGCGACTTCGTCTTGCACGAGTTTCAGGCCCGCTTCGTCGCCCGACACCAAGAACGCCGTGACCGCCTGCTTCGCCAGGAGCAGGTGGCCCTTCGCGGCCGAAACGTACTCGACCAACAGCTTCCGCTCGGGGGTGGCCTCGAGCTTGCGCTCCTTCTCGAGGATCGCGTTGAGAGCGTCTTCCATGTCCTTCGCGTACGGGAGCGCTTCGGTGAAGAACTTCGTCTGCGATGGGACGTCCCGGTCGGTGTGCGCGATCGCCGCGATCTTGTCTTGCGCCGCCCGGAAGCCCGCCATCACGCCTTGGAGTTCGGCGAAGGCTTCGCGGGTCACGGGGTTCTCCCAGTAGGACTCCAACGCGCTCAGGCCCGCGACGTGCCCGTCGATCTTGCCCCAGGTCTCGACGCGCTCGTCGGCGAGCGCTTGCAAGCCCAGGATCATGTAGCCCCGGTGCATCGATAGCGCGTGGTGGATCTCGCCCTGGGTCGCGATGGCGTGCTGCACGCTCTGCACGTTGCGGTTCAGCACATGATCGGCCTGCCGGTTCACGCTGCTCACCTGGGTGTACACCACCACCGTCAGCACGGCGATGAGGGCGATCAGGGCGCCGAAGCCAAGCCCGAGCTTCTTTCCGATGGTCAAACGCATGGTGCATTTCCAGGGAGTGGGCGGTGCGTGCTCGCCGCCGTAGGTGGGTCCGACGGGCCAAGGGCGGCCAAAGCCGGGGCGTGCGTCTAGGCCAATAGGCGCATAAGCCAATAGGCCTATCGGCGATCGGTATGTGCGACTGTGCTGGCCGCATCACACCCGGCCCCGTACCCCGGGGCCCGATAACCCGCCGGCCCGCCGGCTACCCGATGGCGCGTCGACGCTGCGGCTTAGGTCTTTGGGGAACCGTGCAACCGCCGAACCGCCGTCGACCGGGCTTAAGGCGGCCCTCGACCGTGCCGATGAGCCCCACAGAACACGTTCCGCTTCGGCATGGAAGGAAGGAATCGAGCATGAGCCAGATCACAGGACAGGGCGGCCCCGAGACGGCCGGCGCTTCGGCCGTCGACGCGGTCGTGCAATCGGCCATCGGCGAGGTCTCACACATCGCGACCCTCCCCGAGGTCACGATGAAGATCATCCAACTCGTCGAAGACCCCGACTCGACCGCCCAAGACCTCAACAAGGTCATCAGCAGCGACCCGGCCCTCGGCGCCCGGATCCTCAAGGTGGTCAACTCGGCGTTCTACGGCCTGCCGGGCCAGATCGGCTCGATCAACCGGGCCGTCGTCTTGCTCGGCCTCAACGCCGTCAAGAACATCGCCATCGCCGCGAGCTTGGCCAAGCTGTTCCGCGGCGGGAGGATCTGCAGCCACTTCGACGCTCGCGACCTCTGGACCAACTCGATCGCTTCGGCCACGACCACCCGGCTGCTGTCGGAGCGCGTCGGCCTGGGCCTGCCCGATGAGGCCTTCCTCGCCGGCTTGATCCACGACATCGGCACGATGGTCGAGATCCAGGCACGCCGGGCCGAGTTCGTCGAGGCCCTCGAACACTTCTACGCCGAGGAGGGCCTGTCGCTCACCGAGGCCGAAACCAAGTACATCGGCGCCAGCCACGAGCAGTTCGGCGCCGGGCTCTGCAAGCAGTGGAAGTTCCCGCTGAGCTTCCAGTACGTCACCGGGTTCCACCACCACCCGTGGGACCTGGCCGAGCCCAACCGCACGCTCAGCAACCTGGTCTACGTGTCCGACACGCTGACCAAGCGCCTCGAGCTTGGCTTCACCGCTGGGACCCCGACCGTCGACCCCGACCCCCGGGTGCTGGACGAGCTCAAGCTCACCCCGGCCGCGCTCGACGAGATCGCCCAGGCCGTCCCCGACGCGATGGACGAAGCCAAGACGATCTTCGCCGGCGTCTAAGCCGGTTCCCACGACTCTCTCTTTCCCTCCGGGCGGCGACTCGCAAGAGCCGTCGCCTTTTTCTTGCGCGCCTCCTGACCCTGCCCGAGCCGTGCCGACGGCTAGGCCGTCCACGCCAGCGCCGCCGCCAGGGACACGACCGAAGCCAGGGTGCTCAGGATCACCGCGCTCGCGGCGAGCGCCGCGTCTCCCTTGAGTTGGGTGACCAAGACGTAGGACGCCACGGCCGTCGGCGTCGCCGCAAGCACCGCCACCACGCGCAGCTCGGCCGGGCCCAACCCCATCGCGGCGCCGAGCCCGACGCTGATGAACGGGCAGGCCACCGTCTTCAGCGCCGTCGCCAGCAGCGCGGCGCCCGCGCGACCCCGCACCGGGAACACGGCCATCGCGCCGCCGACGCTCAGCAGCGCCAGCGGGGCGGCCGGGCTCCCCACCAATCGCAACGCATCGCTCGTCCAGTCGGGCAGGGCCACCCCGCTGAGGGCGCCGGCCAGCCCGATCGCGCACGACCAGATCAGCGGGTTGGTCACCATCGGCTTCAAGAGCGATCGCAAACCCCGGCCCGCGCCGTCTTGCCGCCCGCCGCGCACCAGCATCGGCACCGCCAGCAGATTGTAGATCACCACCAGCGGGCCGAACGTCACCGCCGCCAGCCCCGCGCTCTCGGGCGAAGCCAGCACGATCACCGGCAGGCCCACGAACGCCAGGTTCCCGCGGAATCCCGCCTGGGCCAGCGTCGCCGCCGCCGCCGGGCCCAAGCCCGCGAGCCGCCCGACAACCAGCGACAGCCCCGCCACCAACACCGCCCCCGCGCAGAGCGCCGCCGAGGCGAGACCGGCCGACCGCGGGTCGGCCTCGCCGGTCCACAGCAGCTCGACAATCAACGCGGGCAGGCACACCCAATAAACGAGCTTGTCGAGGCCTCGGCGGAACGCGTCGTCGTAAAACCCCCACCTCAGCAGCGCGTAGCCGGCGGCCACGGCCAACACCAACGGCGCCAATGGCGAGATCACCCCTCCCATCGCACGAGACTACCCCCTGCGCTTTCGGGCCGAAGCCCAGAAAGCGCGATGTGCCGGGGCCCGATCGCCGATACATCTCTAGGGATCGAAGTTCACCCCGTGACGGCCTGTCGCTCGACGCGCTCGTCTGGACCCGGCGTTCAAGGAAAACCGAGTTGGTGCACCGCCGCACGATCGCCGTCCATCGATGGGCCTTAACGCTCGGGGTGTCCTTCGCGGCGCTCGCGCCCTGGTCCGGGTCCAAGGCGCTGCCTCCCGACGCCGAGGCGCATCTGGCCGAGCTCGCCGAACCCACCGCGCTGGACCCGATCCACCCGGCGGACCGCCGGCATGCCTCCCCGCGGGACCCGGCTCAAGGCCTCGGTGCGATCGATCCGCCGCGCGTGGGCGACGCCGACGACCTCCGAAGGTTCCTCGACGAGATGGCCCGCGTCACCGAAACCCAGCCCCGCCGCAGCGCCGCCGACCCGCAGACGTCGATGCTGGCCGATGCCGGCCGACGCGACTTCCACGTGCTGATCGAAGCGATGTCGCGCCCGGCGCTACGGCTGTACGCCATCGCCGCCGCCGAGCACGTCGCCGACGCGAGCCACCGCCCGCTGGTGATCGCCCACCTGGTGCGACAGCCCCTGTTGATGAGCACGATCACCGCGCGGGGCTGGGAGCACGAAGCGCGTTACGCCATCGCCGAAGCCCTCATGCTCGACCGCGCGCGTTCGCCGTGGCGCTGGGCCGAGGCGCTCGTCAACGCCGGCGACCCAGCCACGCACGACGCCCTGCGCATGGTGCTCGCCCGGGCCGGCTGCAACCGCGCGTACTACGACCTGATCGCCGAGCGGGCCGGCGGCGTATTCCTCGACGACTTGGTCCGCCGGGCGTGGCGCGACGCCGTCGCCGCGCCGACCAACCACCACCAGCTGCAGACGCTCGCGCAGATCGCCGCCGGCCACGGGTGCCTGCCGGCCCTGGCCTGGCTCGTCGACGCGCTGCCCAGCAACCCGGCCCAGGCCGACTCCGGTCCCGAAGCGGCGCTGCGTCAGGCCGTGCTCCGCCGGCTCCCCGTCGAGGGCTCCAACGAGCAGCTCAAAGCCTGGTTCGAGGCCAACCGCAACCGCGTGACCTTCGACGCGACGTCGGGCCGCTATGTCGTGATCCGCGGGTTTGTTTGAGCGGTCCCTTGCGGCCCGGGCATCGGCTAGGGTGCCCCGATGGCCTACGCGATCCCGAGTTCAGACCGTTACGAACGCCCCGAAGGCTGGTTCCGCCGCGCCGGCGCCAGCGGGCTCATGCTGCCGGCCGTGTCCTTGGGCTTCTGGCACAACTTCGGCGCCGCGGGCACCGACGCCGCCGGCCACGCCGACGAAGACGCCTCCCACCGCAACGCCCAGGCCATGTGCTTCGCCGCGTTCGACGCCGGGGTCACCCACTTCGACCTGGCGAACAACTACGGCCCGCCGCCCGGCTCCGCCGAGAGCCGCCTGGGCCGCATCCTCCACGAGGACCTGGCCGCCTACCGCGACGAGTTGGTGATCTCCACCAAGGCCGGCTACCGCATGTGGCCCGGGCCCTACGGCGAGTGGGGCTCGCGCAAGTACCTGCTCGCGTCCCTGGACCAATCGCTCAGACGCCTGCGGCTCGACTACGTCGACATCTTCTACTCCCACCGGCCCGACCCGGACACGCCTCTCGAAGAAACCCTCGCCGCGCTCGACCACGCCGTGCGCTCCGGCAAGGCGCTCTACGCCGCCATCAGCAGCTACAGCCCCGAAGACACCCGCCGGTGCATCGCGCTGTGCGAGCAGCACGGCTGGCACAAGCCCATCCTCCATCAGCCGGTCTATTCGATGTTCAACCGCTGGGTCGAAGACGGCTTGGTCGACGCCTGCGGCGAACTCGGCGTCGGCATCATCCCTTTCAGCCCGTTGGCGCAGGGCCTGCTCACCCGCAAGTACCTCCAGGGCGTACCCGAACGCTCCCGCGCCGGCACGACATCCGGGTTCTTACGACCTGAGCATGTCACCCCGGCCCGCGTCGCGGCCGCCCAGAAGCTCAACACGATCGCCGAGGAGCGCG
>JBCCXV010000086.1:0-8717 GCA_039191195.1 Planctomycetota bacterium | reverse complement strand
CCGGCGCGTCACAAGGCGGGCAAGCTGTCGGACTGGAAGGTGTTGGAGCTCAAGCCGACGCCGTCGATCTATCAGCGGTTTATCAAGTCGATCAAGACGGGCGTGAACGATGCGCCGGATATCCTGCGCGGCGCCGAGGTGCAGGCGTATTTGGATGCGTGCGAGCGTTCGGCGGCGGACGGCGGTTCGCGGAAGAAGGTGCTGAAATGGGTGTGATGCGCGGGCGTGTGTTTGCGGTGGTTGCGGGTGGTGTGTTGTCGGTTGGTTGCGTGGTTAACGCGATCGCCGATGGCGGGCCGGGGATGATGACCGAGTCTCGTCGCTCGCCGTTTGGGATGGCGTTGCGGGGCGACTTGTGGGTAGCGCCGACGGAGTCGGAGAACGCCGGGCAGGACGTGGACTTGCGTTTGTATGCGGCGGAGGGCTGGTTCGACCTGGGCAAGCTCGGCGCGGTTGACTTGGGGGGTGCTGCCGGGGGTGTTCCGGGCGGGGCTTCGGGGGCGGCGACGTCGCCGGCGGGTGGAGCGGCTCGGCCAGGGCCGCCCGGCCCGCGGCTGCTGGTGGGGTTTCGGGTGCAGCAGTTGCAGATCGATTCACTGGACCCGGCGATCCCGGAGCGTTTGAGCGATCAGCGCGTAGGCGTTGGTTACGAGCTTGGGATGGTGGACCTGGGCGACGACCTGGGTTCGTGGCTGCTGGGGTTCACCGGCGGTTTCGGTAACGCGTCGGACACGTCGTACTCGGGCAGCGACGCGTGGTACGGCCACGGGGCGGTGTACGGGGTGCGTCGGCTGGCGGAGGACGAGTTTTTGACGGTGCTGGTGGACTACAACGGGAACCGGTCTTTTCTGCCGGACGTGCCGTTGCCGGGGGTGGTGTATTCGAAGCGGGTGGACGCGGAGTTTGGGTTGAGCGTGGGCTTCCCGTTTGTGGGGGCGACGTGGGACCCGGAGGGGCCGTTCTCGGTTTCGGCGCGTTGGTCGCCGTTGGCCGACGTGCGGGTGAACGCCGAGTACGAGCTGAACGACCAGTGGATGCTGTTCGGCGGGTTGACGCGGGACGAGATCACGGCGTGGGTGGACGGCGTGGACAACCGGCGTGTGTTCTTTGAGGCGTCGGTGCTCGAGGGCGGGGTGTCTTGGCGGCCGACGCCGGGCGTGGAGGTGCGTGGCTCGGCCGGTTGGGCGTTTGGCCAGAGCTTCGAGCTGGGGTTCGGCGAAGGGGACACGGACACGCTGGCGGACCTGGAGGATGCGCCGTTCGGCCGGGTATCGGTGATCTTTCGGTATTGATCGCTCGTTCTGGTGCGATACGATCTGGCTGTCAGGCATCCACACCACTTCCGGGGAATGCAGCCATGTTGGGATTGAGGCTAGGCGTTGCGGCGTCGTTGGCTTGGGGCCTGTGCGTGATCGGCGGCTGCAAGGTGAACTCCCCGTCGCACTTTGCATCAACATCGCGGGTCGCGCAGACGCAACCCGCTGAGACCACGACGTCGTTCGTGCCCGATACAACACATTACGACAAGCGTCACGCGGTTTCGGTGGCTATCGACGTCATAAGCGCAGACCCAAGCCAACGCTGGTACAGCCGCGTGATCGACGCGCAGGATTTCCAGCGTTCGCTGGAAGTTACGATCACAAAGACGGGGCTGTTTACGGAAGTTGTTCCGCCAGGGCTCGCGTTGTTTGTCATGCGATGCACTATCGTCCAGGCGGGTTGTCACCAAGATGGTTCAGCGACCACGGCCTGGATGACGACGGAGTGGGTGGCGCATCACGGGATCGCAGGCGGCGTGCCTGTTCTACTCGAGCAGCGGGTTCACACCACGGCGACCGTGTCGAGCGAAGAGGGTGAACCTCGCGAAGCGGAGGCCCTCCGCCTTGCGGCCAAAGCCAACATCGATCGCTCGATGGCGTGGGCCGCGGGGCTCGACTTGAGGTGGCTGGAAGAGAAGGGCGCATCGCCCAGCGCACGCTACCGCCGGGGGTCTTCTTCGGCGGCGGCGGTGAGGGTGACGGACATGTCTTCGTAGGCTTGGTCGAGCTTGTCGATCTTGGTTTCGTCGGAACGATCGGCGAGGTCGGGCAGCCCGACGGCGGTGACCTGTTTGCCCAGACGCCTGCCGACCTCGTGTTCTTCGTCGATGACGGCGTGGGCGCCGGCGGCCTGGAGGAGGCCGGTGTAGCGGGCGTAGCGGGAGCGGGCGACGACGGTGAGGGCGGGGTTCATGCTGCGGGCTTCGACGATGACGGCGGTGGTCAGCCGGTGGTCGGGCAGGGTGATGACGATGGCCGAGGCGTTGTGGATGCCCAGGAGTTTGAGGATGTCGGGGTTGGAGGCGTCGCCGACGAAGGCTTTGTCGCCCTGGGCGCGGGCCTCGAGGACGCTGCGGGGGTTGAGGTCGGCGAGGACGACGTCGCCTCCTTGTTTTTTGACGGCCTGTGCGACGGCTTTGCCGGCGGGGCCGAGGCCGATGACGATGACGTGGCCGGTGCTGGCGGGGGCGTTTTGGGTGTTGTCGGGTGCGGCGCGTTTGACGAGGCCGAGGTTGCGGAGCAGACGTTCGGCGTTGCGTCCGAGGGGTCTTGCGAGGCCGACGCCGTAGGGCGTGGCGAAGAGGCAGAGGATGGTGACGGCGACGACGAGGTTGAAGAGGTTTTCGTTGAAGAGCGGGTTGGGGGCGTCGGGGCCTCCGCCTCGGGCGACGTCGGCGAGGACGAAGGAGAAGACGCCGATCTGGCACATGCAGGCGCCGGCGGCGACGGCGTTGCGTGGTTGGAGCTTCATGATGAGGCCGACGATGGCGACGACCAGGGGTTTGCCCAGGAGTACGGCGGCGGTGGCGGCGAGGACCAGGGGCGCGTGGTTCCAGGCCCAGGCGGGGTCGAGCAGCATGCCGATGGAGGCGAAGAAGAGGGTGATGAAGACCGAACGGAACGGTCCCATGTCGGCGCGGAGTTGTGAGGCGATGAGGGACTCGCCGAGGAAGATTGCGGCGAGGAAGGCGCCGAGGGCGGCGGAGATGCCGACGTGGTGTGCGGCGGCGGCGGAGCCCATGGCGGCGACGAAGGCGAAGAGGATGGGCATCTCGCGGTTGCGTGCGGGGGCGGCGAATCGGACCAGGGCGGGCATGGCGTATTTGGCGAAGGCCCAACAGGCGGCGACGAAGAGGCCGACGATGGCGAAGCTCTTGGCGGTGCCGGTGAGGACGTCGGCGGCGCCCCCGCCGGTGGCGAGCGCGCTGACGATGAGCACCAGGGGTACGACGGCGGCGTCTTGGACGAGCAGGACGCCGAGGCAGAATCGCCCGAAGGGGGAGTCGAGTTCTCCGCGTCGTTGGAGGACGGGGACGACGACGCCGGTGCTGGAGAGTGCGAGTGTGGCGCCGAGGGCGAAGGCGGCGGCGGGTCGCATGCCGAGGGCGAGTCCGATGGACATGACCAGGGCGATGGTGCCGGCGATCTGGAGTCCGCCGGCGAGGAGGGTTCCGGCGCCGAGGGTTCGGAGCTTGCTGACGGAGAATTCGAGGCCGATGGTGAACATCAGCAGGACGACGCCGAACTGGGCGATTTGGTTGACGACGTCTTCGTCTTGGACGCCGGCCTGGAAGAGTCCGGCGAGGTTGACGTGGGGTCCGAGCAGCACGCCGGCGAGCATGAAGCCGACGACGGCGGACTGCTTGAGGCGTTCCATGATGGCGCCGAGGATCATCGCGCCCAGCAGCAGCACCACGACGTCGACGAGGGGTCCCCATGCGTCCATGGGGCGAGCGTAGCAGGGACCGGGTTCATGGAACCCGGCTCGCGGGGTTCGTAACGCGGCGCGGCGCGCTACCCCATCGAGCGGGTTTTCTGGGGGTAGGATCCGCGCATGAGCGAGACGAACGCGGGGCTGGCGGCGGTGTTGGGACAGATGGCGGAGGCGTCGGAGCTGTTGGGGGTCAGCCGTTTCAAGGTCAATGCGCTCGCCCGCGCGTCGGGGTTGTTTGCGGAGCTCGGGCGTGACGTGGCGGGGATGTCGCGGGAGGAGTTGCTTGCGCTTCCGGGCGTGGGAGAGGGGTTGGCGGACCGGGCGTTGGAGTTCGTGGAGACGGGAGAGCTCGCGGAGCACGGGGAGCTGCTTGCGCAGCTGCCGGGCGGTTTGCTGGCGTTGCTGGACGTGCCGAACTTGGGGCCGAAGAAGGTGCGGCTGCTCTGGCAGGAGGCGGGGGTGGAGTCGGTGGCGGGTTTGAAGGAGGCGATCGCCGACGGGCGGCTGACGGCGCTCAAGGGGTTTGGGCCCAAGACGGTAGCGAACCTGGAGCGGGACTTGGCGTTTGCGGCGGCGTCGGCCGGTCGCGTGCGGATGGACCGTGCGTATGGGGCGGCGCAGTCGATGCTGGCGGTGCTGCGCGGGGTGGATGGCGTGGAGCGGGCGGAGTTTGCGGGGTCGCTCCGGCGGGGCAAGGAGACGATCGGGGACGTGGATTTGCTGGTGGCGTGCGGGGATGAGAGCAAGGCCGCGGGTGTGTTCGAGGCGTTTGTGGGTCACCCGCTGGTGGAGGACGTACTGGCGAAGGGCGCCACGAAGTCGAGCGTGCGCGTGGCGGGTGGGCTGCAGGTGGACCTGCGGGTGGTCGAGCCCGGCGTGTTCGGGGCGGCGTGGATGTACTTCACCGGTTCGAAGCAGCACAACGTTCGGATGCGTGAGCGGGCGATCGCCCGGGGGCTTCGGCTGAACGAGTACGGGGTGGTTGAGGGTCGGGCGTCGAAGAAGGAGCGCGAGGACCCGGGATATGAAGGCGGGGATGGCGTGGTGTTGGCTTCTGCGACGGAGGAGGAAGTGTTTGAGGCGCTGGGGTTGGCGTGGGTCCCGCCGGAGCTGCGGGAGGACTTGGGGGAGCTGGCGAAGGCGGAAGCGGGGACGATCCCGGGTTTACTAGAGCTTTCGGATGTGAAGGCCGAGCTGCACGCGCACACGACGGCGTCGGACGGGGTGTGGTCGATCCGGGAGCTCGCGGAAGGGGCTGCGGCGCGGGGTTTCCATACGGTGGCGGTGACGGACCACAGCCAAGGTCAGCCGCAGGCGAACGGGTTGTCGGCGGCGCGGCTCAAGGCGCAGGTCAAAGAGGTGCGCAAGGCGGCGGAGGAGTTGGCGGGGACGATCCGGTTGCTGGCGGGGTCGGAGGTGGACATCCTCGCCGACGGTTCGCTCGATTACGACGACGCGGTGCTGGCATTGTTGGACGTGGTGGTGGCGTCGCCGCACGCGGCGCTGTCTCAGGAGCCGAAGAAGGCGACCGAGCGGCTCATCAAGGCGATCGAAAACCCGTTGGTGACGATCGTGGGCCATCCCACGGGGCGCTTGGTGGGCAAGCGCAAGGGGCTGGAGCCCGACATGGCCGCGGTGTGCGAGGCGGCGGCGGCGAACGGGGTGGCCTTGGAGATCAACGCGAACGCGTACCGGCTAGACCTGCGCGATGCGCATGCTCGCTTGGCGCTGGAAAAGGGTTGCAAGCTGGCGATCGACACCGATGCGCACGGCCCGGGCGACCTGGACCAGCTGCGGTTCGGCGTGGCGACGGCGCGGCGGGCCGGGGCGACGGAGGCGGACGTGATCAACTGCTTGGACGCCGAGGGGTTGGCGGGGTTCTTGAAGAGCCGGCGGGGTTAGGGCGTGAGGAGTTCGGCGAGCCGGTCGACGCGGGTCCGCCAGTCGTAGCGCTCGGCGATGCGGGCGCGGGCGGCTTGGCCCAGGGCTTGTGATTGTTCTGGCGCATCTAAGAGTTTTATGCAGGCGGTGGCGAATTCGTCGTCGGAGTCGGCGGTGAGCAGGTGCTGGTTGGGTTGTGCGTCGAGGCCTTGGGCGGCGCCGGCGGAGCAGACGACCGCCCTGCCGACGGCCATGGCTTCGAGGACTTTGTTTTGGACGCCGGGCGCGTAGTCGAGAGGCGCGGCGGAGATGGCGGCGTGGTGGTGTTCGTGCGCGACGTTATCGACAGGGCCGATGAGGTCGACCCCCCTGCCCCCGGATAGGGACTCGTGTTGCTTCCAGGTTTCCGGCGGGTTTCGGCCGACGATGCGGAAGCGGGCGGCGGGGTATTTGTCTTGGATTTTCGGGAGGATGTGTTTGGCGAAGCGTTCGACGGCGCGGGTGTTGGGCGGGTAGTCGAGCACGCCGGTGAAGAGGAAGGTTTGCCGTGCTTCGGGCGAGAGGGATGCGACGGGCGGGGCTTGGGGGAAGCGGGCGAGGTCGACGCCGTTGTCGATGGGGATGGGATTCAGGTCACCCCGGACGCCCCGGATGTGCTCTTTGTAGAGGTTGGCTTCGTGGGGGCTGGTGACGACCAGGTGGTCGAGGGGAGCGCGCCGGCCGGCCTCGTAGGGGACCAGGCGTTGGGACTCGATCTTGGCGACCCAGCGTTTGTGGAACGGGAGGGACGTGTCGGCGGCGTCGCGGGCCCATTTGCGGGAGTCGACGTCGACGAGGTCGAGCACGTGGATTGGCGGGCGCTCGTCGCGGGCTTTGCGTGCGGCGAGCAGGCGCTGGGTGTAGCGGGCCATGCCGGTGCAGAAGGTGAGGACGGCGTGGAAGGGTTGCTCGCGGTCCCAGCGGTCTAGGGTCCGTCGGAGTTTGCGGTCGAAGAAGGCGGCGGGGGTTGCGGCCCGGCCTGTGAGTAGTGCGCAGGAGGCGTGGCGTTGTGCGCGGGCGTCTGTGATGCGGGCGTGGGCGCAGCGCTGGGTGTGTTGATCGATGAAATACTGGTCTTCTTTAGAAGGTTCGGCCGTGTCGGCGTAGGCGAGGGAGGTGTGGAAGCGCGGCGAGAGGCCGGTGAGCCAGGCGTGGCTGCGGATGCGGTCGCCGCGGTCGGGCGGGTTCGGCCGTCGGTGGGTGAGGATCAGGAGTCGGGGCCGGGGGTCGTGGGCCACGGCGGTATTGGATCACGGGCGAGACGCCCGTGCCACTCGGAAGCGGGGCTCAGGCTCCGAGGCGTTCGAGTTCTTCTTCGGGGATGTCGGCGTTGTGGTGGACGGCCTGGACGTCGTCGTGGTCTTCGAGGTCGTCGAGGAAGCGGAGGAGTTTTTCCGCGTCGCCGCCCCCGGAAACCGCGGTGGGCGTGGTTGGGATCATGGCGATCTTGGCGGAGGCGAGGGGGAGGCCGGCGTTCTCGAGGGCTTCGCGCACGGCGAGGAAGTCGGTGGGCTCGGCGATGACGCGGTGGCCCTGGTCGGAGGACTCGATGTCTTCGGCGCCGGCCTCGAGGGCGAGTTCCATGAGCTGGTCTTCGGTTGCGGCGTTGGCTTCGAGGTAGATCTCGCCCTTGCGCTCGAACTGGAAGGCGACGGAGTTCGAGGCGCCGAGGGAGCCGCCCGCTTTCTCGAAGATCTTGCGGATTTCGGGGGCGGTGCGGTTGCGGTTGTCGGTGAGGATTTCGAGGAGGACGGCGACGCCGGCGGGCCCGTAGCCCTCGTAGACGATTTCTTCGTAGTCGTCGCCGTCGCCCCCGCCGGCGCCTTTGGCGATGGCTTTTTCGATGGTGTCTTTGGGCATGTTCTGCGACTTGGCCTCGTCGATGGCGTAGCGCAGGGTGAGGTTGGCGGCGGGGTCGGGCCCGCCTGCCTTGGCGGCGGCGATGATGGCGCGGGAGCACTTGCTCCAGAGCTTGGAGCGCTTGGCGTCTTGACGGCCCTTGCGGTGCTTGATGTTGGCCCACTTGCTGTGCCCGGCCATGGGGTGTCTCCGTCGTGCTAAAAAACTCGAGAATGTGGTTTACGGCTTGCCGTCGGGGGCGGCTTGTTGTTCTTGGTGTCGTGCGATGAGCTCGCGGAGCTTCATGGCGACGAGGGTGTCGTAGAAGCCGATGAACCGGCAGAAGCGGAAGCCGGTGGCGCCGTCGAGGAAGCCGAGTTTGAGGGCGTACATGTAGAGGAAGCGGAAGAAGCCGGGGACGGGGAGGCGCCGGAGTGCGGTTTTCTTGAGCCAGCGGCGGCGTTTCTGGTCGGGCGTGAGGTGGTCGGTGCGCTGGGCGGACTGCTCGCCGAACATCTCGGCGAACTGCTGTTCGGCCTCGAGGGTGGAGTAGTCGTTGTGTTTGGCCATGTAGTGGTGGAGCGGCCGGCGGTCGTGGTGGAGCAGCGGGGTGTGGAGGTAGTCCTTTTCGCCGGTGACCAGGAGGTGTTCGTGGACGCGTCGTTCTTCGTACCGGCCGGCGCCGGTCTTGAATAGGCGGAGCTGCCAGTTGGGGAAGAAGCCGCAGTGGCGGATGGGTTTTCCGAGGAAGTGGGGCAGGCGGTTGACGTAGAAGGCGACCTGGGGGACGGCGTCGACGGGTTGGTTGGTGAGCTCGATGATTTGGTCGCGCAGCTTGGGGGTGATGGTTTCGTCGGCGTCGAGGATGAGGGTCCAGGCGGAGGAGAAGCCCATGTGGTCGAGCGCCCAGTTGCGTTGTCCGGCGTAGCCGGCCCAGTCGTGGTGGACGACCTCGGCGCCGAGGGATTGGGCGAGTTCGACGCTGCCATCGGTGCTGCCGGAGTCGACGACGACGACGCGCTGGGTCCAGCCCTGGAGTGCCTTGAGGCTGTGGGGGAGGTTGAGGGCCTCGTCCTTGGCGATGATGAGGACCTCGAGGTCCGCGGCGGTGTTGGGGGCGTCGGGATTTCCGGGGTTGGGGTCGGTCACGGGGTTGGGGCGGGGCTCGGGGGTTGGAGTCCGGGGCCGGGGTTCACTTCCGGGGG
>JBCCXV010000085.1:0-8728 GCA_039191195.1 Planctomycetota bacterium | reverse complement strand
CGTCGGCGGCGTGTCCTTCGGCGCCATGATCGCCCTCGACCTGGCCCAGCACCTCGGCGCCCACGCCGTCTGCGTCGTCGCCGGCTGCGTAGCCCGCGACGAGGTCCCCTCGTCGTTCCTGCTGGCCCGCAAACTCGGGGCGCTGGTGCCCACGATGTTCTGGCCGCCCGCGGTCAAGGCCCTGGCCTTGCCGTTCTCATTGATCGACGGCGCCGGGGACGACGGCGTGCGCTTGCTCCAGGCCGAGGCCAGCCGCGCCGCGATGGACGTCCTGCGCTGGGGCGCCGCCGCCGCCGCCGAGTGGGACGGCCCCGAACACCCCGACCGCCTGCCCCCGGTCCGCCGGGCCCACGGCAAGTTCGACTGGGTCATCCCCTGCCCACCCGAGGGCGTCGACCGCGTGCTCGACGACGGCAAGCACCTGATCCACCTCACCCACCGCCGCAGCGTCGCCGGCTTCCTCGAAGACGCCTGCTATCAGGCGACCGGCGCCCCGCGACGGCTCCCGGCCGAGGACCAGCCCGCCTCCTGGGGCGACATGCCCGGCCTAGCCGCTACGCCCGTCGGCGCCGCCTGACCCCGGTCCCCGCAGGTCCATAGACAAAGCGCCAGGCGAGGTTGAAGCCGGGGCAGCCCCAGGGACCCACCCAGCCGGTTCAACAGCCCGCCCGGCATAGGTCGAGAAATCCGCGCGACTTATTGGCGAAGCCCGCGCCCAAGGTCCGATAGTCCGCGCATGGCTAGCCCCACTCAGCAAGCGCTGCGCCAGTGGCTCTCCGGCGTCGCCCTCGTCGACGCCATGGACAAAGTCTTCGTCGTCGGCTGCCCCAAGTCCGGCACCACCTGGGCCATGAACCTCATCGACGGCCACCCCAACGCCGTCGTCCGCGGCGAGGGCAAGCACGGCTGGGTCCTCCTGCCGCTGCTCGAACAGCTCGCCCAGGCCTACAACGGCCACGGCTGGGACCCCGACCCCGTCACCCGCATCGACACCGGCGACATCCAGGCCCTGGCCCGGACCCACATCGACGCCGCGATGCTCAAATACCTGCAAAACGCCGGCGAAAAAGGCGCGAACGCCACCGTCGTCGGCGACAAAACACCACAGAACGCCGTCCGGATGCACGAGTTGGCGGTGCTGTTTCCCGAGGCCAAGTTCGTTCACGTGGTCCGCAACCCGCTCGACGCCGCCTGGAGCGCCTGGCACCACCTGGGCCCGCAAGACGGCCGCCCGCTCGCCGCGTACGTCCGGCACTTCCTCGCCGAGGTCTGGCCCGCCAACGTCCGCGCCGCCCAGCAAGCCTGCCGGGCCCTGGGCGAGACCCGCGCCCGCGAAGTCCGCTACGAAGACCTCCACCGCGACCCCGGCGGCCAAACCCGCGCCCTGCTCGAATTCCTCGGCCTCGACGCCCGGCCCGAGCACCTCGACGCCTGCCTGGCCCACGCCGACTTCACCACCCGCTCCGGCGGACGCGCCCCGGGCGACGAAGACCCCGCCCACGCCTACCGCAAGGGCGTCGTCGGCGACGGCGCCGACCACCTCCCCGCCGAGGCCGTCGCCCAGTGCCTGCCCGCCATCGAGCCGCTCATGCGCCACTACGGCTACGCCCACGAGCCCGCCGCCGTCGCGTAACGATCCGCCAGCCCGCGGCGTACCCCCGTCAGACATCCATCCGATCCTTGGTGAACGGCGAGCCCCGCAATAGGCTGGTCCCCAGGCCGTTGTGCCCAGGTCGCGAGCCGGAAGGGCGACCCGCCCGCCAGGGATCGCGTTTCACGCCGTAATCGAGGCCGCCGATGCCCCGCTCCACCTCGCTCGCGCCGCTGCCGCAAGGCGGGTTTGGCCCGCCCGAAGCCCGGCACCTGCTCCGCCGCGCCGGTTACGCCGCGGCGTTGGACGACGTCCGCCGGGCGCTCCGCGACGGCCTCGAGGCCACCGTCGACCGGCTCCTGAACTATCGCGACATCCCGCTCGACGAACAGCTCGCGCTGCCCGACCTCGACGCCGACGTCATCCGCCCCCGGACCCAGGAAGAGCGCACCGAGCGCCGCCGCGCGTATCAGTCCCGCGACCCCGAGGCGATCGCCAAGGTCCAGCGCCAAGACCAGCAGAACCGCCAGGCCGACCGCCGCATGCACCGCGACCTCCAGACCTGGTGGGGCGGGCGCATCCTCGCCACGCCACGCCCGCTCGAAGAGAAGCTCACCCTGCTCTGGCACGGCCACTTCGCCAGCCGTTGGAACGACGTGCGCGACGCCTACCTCATGGCCCAGCAGCACGCCCTGCTCCGACGCGAGGCCGACGGCTCGTTCGCCGACCTCGCCCGCGCCATCGTCCGCGACCCGGCGATGCTCAAGTTCCTCAACAACGACCGCAACAACCGCAGGCGGCCCAACGAGAACCTCGCCCGCGAGCTCATGGAGCTGTTCACCCTCGGCGAGGGCCAGTACGCCGAGGCCGACATCCGCGAAGGCGCCCGCGCCCTCACCGGATATTTCCCCCGCGACAACGGCTTCCAGTTCCGCCAGAACGCCCACGACGGCGGCGACAAAACCATCCTCGGCGTCACCGGCGAGATCGACGGCGACGACTTCGTCGAGATCCTGCTCCGCCGCAAAGCCTGCTCCCGCTTCGTCGCGCTCAAGCTCTACCGCGCCTTCGTCGCCGACGTGCCCGAGTACGTCCAGCAGCTCGATTCGCCCACCACACGCGTCGTCTCGGCCCTGGGCGGGCACCTGCGCTCGGGCAAGTACCGCCTCAAACCCACCCTCAAGACGCTCTTCATGAGCCGGGCCTTCTACGACCCCGCGGTCATGGCCAACAAGATCAAAGACCCCGCCGAGGTCGTCGCCAGCGTCGCCCACCCCCTCGGCCTGCCCGACCGTGGCCCCCGCGGCGTCGTCGACGCCATGAGCGAAATGGGCATGGAGCTCTTCAACCCGCCCACCGTCGCCGGCTGGGAGGGCGGGCGCGCCTGGATCAACACCACCACGCTCTTCGTCCGCCAAAACACCGCCGCCTGGCTTATCACCGGCATGCGGCCCAACCGCCCGCGCTTCCGGTCGAACCAGGTCAAGCACGACCCGTCCCGACTCCTAGCCGACCTCGACGAGCCCAGCCACCAGGAGATCGTAGACCGCTTCTGCGCGGTGCTGGTCGCCCCGCAGCTATCCGACGACCGCAAGGCGCCGCTGCTGGCCCTGCTCGCCGACCGGGCCGGCGGGTCGCAGCGCACGCCCAGCCGCGACGACCTGATCGCCCTGCTCACCCTCATCACCGCCATGCCCGAGCACCAACTCTGCTAAGCCGTGGTGACGACGAAACCCTCCGGCCCCCGCCGGAGCCCGAACCGATCGCCTGACTCTCTCCAGAACTTGGGACCCCGCGCATGTGTGACTTCTACCACCCGCTCTCGACCGACACCCCGCGCGAGCCCGGCGAGCACGCCCTGACCCGCCGCGGCTTCCTCGGCTCGTCGGTCGCCATGATCTCCGCCGCCGCCAGCGTGCCCGGATTCATCGACGCCGCCGGCGCCGCCCTCGCCGACACGACCATGCGCACCAGTTCGACCCCCGGCAAGCCCGAAGACCGCGTGCTCGTGGTCGTCCAGCTCTCCGGCGGCAACGACGGGCTCAACACCGTCGTGCCCCTGGGCGTCGACGCCTACCACCGCGCACGCCCGTCCCTCCGCGTCGCCGACGACCAAGCCCTGCCCATCGGCGACGGCGTCGGGCTCCACCCCGAACTCGCCCCCGTACGCGAGCTCATCGGCGAAGGCCGCGCCGCCGCCATCCTCGGCGTCGGATACCCCAACCCCAACCGCTCCCACTTCCAGAGCATGGACATCTGGCACCGCGGCGTGCTCGACGCCCGCGGGCGCGACCAATCCGTCGGCTGGATCGGCAAGGCCCTCGACCACGGCATGGGCGCCGACCACCCCGACGCCGGCCTCGCCTGCGTCTCCCTTGGTCAGCAGACCTACCTCGCCACCCAGGGCCGCGAAGTCGCCCCGGTGAACTTCAAGAGCCCCGAGCTGTTCCGCTGGGCCGGGCAAGCCGTCGATAACGACATGGCCGGCGCCTACAAGCGCGCCGTCGCCAAGCCCCAGCCCTCGGCCGAAGAGGCCGGCGCCCGCGCCCGCGACGCCGAGCCCGACAGCGCCGCCGACTTCCTCCGCCGCACCGCCTCCGACGCCGCCGTCGCCTCCTCGCGCGTGCGCAATGCCGTCAAAGGCAACAGCGAGGTCGAGTTCCCCCGCCACGCCCTCGGACGCCAGCTCCAGACCGTCGCCAACATGATCAAGGCCGGCCTGCCCACACGCGTCTACTACGTCGCCCTCGGCGGGTTTGACACCCACGCCGGCCAACGCGGGCGCCACCCCAACCTGCTCCGCCAATTCGCCACTGGCGTCGCCGCCTTCCAGAAAGAACTCGTCCGCACCGGCCACGACGGCCGCGTGGTCACCCTCGCTTTCAGCGAGTTCGGCCGGCGCGTCAAAGAGAACGCCTCGGGCGGCACCGACCACGGCGCCGCCGGCCCCATGTTCGCCTTCGGCCCGGCCGTCAAGCCCGGCGCCTTGGGCAAACACCCCGACCTCGGCCAGCTCGACAACGGCGACCTCAAGCACACCGTCGACTTCCGCGCGATCTACGCCGGCGTGCTCAACGACTGGATGAAGCTCGACGCCAAGCCGGCCGTCGGCAACATCCGCCCGCAGTCGATCATCCGCCGATCGTTCATCGCCGCGTGACCCGCCCACCCGCGAGCCGATCGTGATCCGCCAGTCCGTCGTCTTCCGCGGGCGCGTCCAGGGCGTGGGCTTCCGCTACACGACCGCGCGCATCGCCCGCCGCCACGCCGTCGCCGGCTACGTCGAAAACCAGCCCGACGGCACGGTGCGCCTGGTCGCCGAAGGCCAACCCGACGAGGTCCAATCCCTGATTGATGACGTGCTCGAGGCCATGCGCGGCAAGGTCCAATCGCACGACGCCCACACGCTCGACCCCACCGGCGAGTTCGGCCCGCCCACGCTCGGCGCACTTGCCGTCCGTCGGTAGCCGCTAGCCCTCGCGCTCCCGATCCAAAGCCGACCGGTACGCGGCCTTGACCTTCTCCTGCAGGGCCTCGACCTCGTGGGTCAGCACCGCCAGCTCGTCCGAAAGCGAGGCTTGGCCCGTCGCTTCTAGGTGCTTCCGCCGCTGGCGTTGTTCTTGCTCGGCCTGGGCCTCGTCCATCGAGTTGATGATCACGCCGATGAACAAGTTCAGCATGATCATCGTGCCCAGCGCCACGAACGACACGAAGTACAACGCGCCGACCACCGGCATCGCCTTGGGCTCGTAGGCGTATCCCAGGTTCGGGTCGGCCGCGTACGTGTGCAGGCGCGGCGGGGGGTACTGGTCGCTGCCGAACATCTGCGTGTACATGATGTCGGTCCAGTCTTCGAGCGTCACCACCCGGAACAGCGACAGCATCGAGCGCGACAGGTCGTGGAAGTGCACCGGGTCGTTCGCCCGGAACAAGAACACCCCCAGCACCGCGTAGATGTAGAACAAGATGCTCAGCAGCAGCCCGACCCACGCCATCGACGGCAGGCTCTTGAGCAGCGACCCCACCAGCAGTTGCAGCTTGGGCACCGCGCTGACCACCCGCAGCGTGCGCAGCACCCGGGCCAGCCGCAGCACCGCCGCGTACTGGCCGTTGAGCGGCAGGAAGCACACCACGACGATCGTGAAGTCGAACAGGTTCCACGGGTCGCGGAAGTAGTCGTGCCACCGCTTGCCGCCGGCGAGCATCTTCAGCGCCGCCTCGGCCGCGAACACCCAGAGCACGACCTCGTCCAAGAAATGCAGCAGTTCGCCGTAACGCGCCACCGTCTGCGGCCCCGTCTCCAGCCCGACCAGCACCGCGGCGCCGGCGATGCACAGCAGGATGAACCGGTCGAACCACGGCCAGCGCACCAGACGGTGCGCCGCGGCCACGATCGGCGACTTCGCCTCAGCGCCCTGCGATTCGGGGTCCGGAAGGGTTTCTGCGGGCATCGCCGGAAGGCTCCCTCGGCCGACGGGGCACGGCCGCACCGGTCAGCATCGCCGGCGCTGCGCAAGACGGCAACCCGACGGCAGCCCGGCAAGCGCGTCGCCCGGCCAACACGCGCAACCGCTACGCGTCGCCCGCTTCGTCCTCGGTCTGGGGTTTTTCGCCCGGCGGGGGCGACGCCTTCGACGGCGGCCCGCCCGGCGGCTCGACTTTCCGACGCGTCACCGGCCCCGCGCCACCCGGTCGACGGCCCCGCTGGTAGTAGTCCGACGCCGCCGTCGGCGCACCCGGGTCTTTCGCGCCCCCGTCGGCGTCGGGGTCTTGGCCGTCCGGCGTTTGCGAGGCCAGCCCGGCGAGCCCGCGCGGGTCCGAGGGCACCTCGAACCGGCTCGGCGCCACCCGCGCGCCCTCTTCCATCACCACCGCCGGCGCCTGCACGTCGCCCTTGAACTGCGCCTTCATCCCCAGCACCAGCGTCTGGCCCGAGAGCACCTTCTTCGCGTCGATGATGCCCTGGCAGTCGATCCCGCCGTGGGCCTCGATCACGTCGGCGATCAGCCGCCCGCGCTTGGCGACCACGACCTTGCCGCACGTGCGGACCTCCCGGATCGGCCCGCGACGCTGGCCGGCCTTGACCACCTCGTCGGCCACCATGACCGCGCGGTTACAGCCCGGGCACGACGTGGACTGCGCCCGACCGGACACCTCGAAGCGGTGTCCGCACAGGTAGCACTGAACCGTTCTGGGGCTGACGCTCCGCGCCATAAATGCCCAAACGGGCCCAATGGGCCGAATATCCGGAGAACAACAGAACAATCAGCCGCGCAGCGCAGGGCGCCGCCGGCCGTCAACGGTTGTGGGGCCGCCCACGCGATAGCGATGGCTAGCGCGGTGGCCGGCCTCGAGGCGCGGTCACTTCTTCGGGGGCTGGCCCTGGGGGGCGCCGCCTTGAGGCGGGGCGGGTGCGGCGGCCTTCGCCGAGCCGGCGTCGGGGCCCACGGCGCACATGCCGTACAGCGACGCGCCCTCGGCCATCACCATCTTGGCGGCGGTGATGTTGCCCTTGACCACGCCGCTGCCGTTGAGCCGCACGGTGTCCTGCGCCTTCACGTCGCCCTCGACCAGCCCGTCGACCGCCAGCGCCGCCGCCGACACGTCGGCCTTGCACTGCGCGTTCTGGCTGACCTGCAGCTCGCCCTTGCCGGTGATCGTCCCGTCGAACTTGCCGTTGATCCGCGCGGTGCGCTCGAAGGTCAGTTTGCCCTCGAAGTGGGAATCTGCGCCCACGATCGTCGTATCGCCATCGGCCATGTCGTTGCTCCAGCGGAGGTTAGGGGAGACCCGACCGGCCTCCGCGCCGGCGGGTCGTGCCGCGCAGCGGACCCCGTGGGCCCCCGGCGCGGCCGGGCAGTTTACGGCGCCCCGGGCCGCTCAACCGCACGCCCGCAGCCCCTACGAAACCCCGTCGTCCGACACCGCTTGCGGCAGCCGAACCGGCTCGTCCACCCGCCCGCTGACCCCCTCCGCCGGCAGCTCCTTGTTCGAGTCGGCCCCGAGGTCGCGGAACTTCCGCGCCGTCACCAGCAGCCGGCTCTCGAAGCTGCCCACCACGTCGTTGTAGGTCTTCACGCTGTTGTTCACGGCCCGCCCGAGCTTCTCCAGCTTGTCCGACAGCACCGCGAACCGCTCGTGCATCTCCACCCCCAGCCGCCGGATCTCTTCCGCCGACTCGGCCAGCCGCTGCTCCCGCCAGCCCATCGCCACGGCCTTGAGCACGGCGATCAGCGTCATCGGCGAGGCGATCAGCACCCCGCGGTTCATCGCCCGCTCCAGCAAGCCCGCGTCGCGCGCCGCCGCCGCTTGCAAGAACGCTTCGCCCGGGATGAACAACACCACGAAGTCCGGCGACCGGTCGAACTGCGCCTGGTATGCCTTGAGCGACAGTTCCTTCACCCGCTCATCGATCTGCGCCACGTGCCGCTTGAGGTGCTGCTCCCGCTGGTCGTCGGTCTCGGCCTCGATCGCTTCGAGATACGCCTGGAGCGAGGTCTTGGCGTCCACCACGATCGTGCGCTCGGCCGGCAGCTTCACCACCATGTCCGGCCGGTGACGCTGGTCGTCTTCGTCGGTGACCGACGCCTGCTCGACGAAGTCGCAGTGCTCGATCATGCCGGCGAGCTCGGCCACGCGTCGCAGCTGCAGCTCGCCCCAGCGCCCGCGCACGCCAGGGCGCTTGAGCGCCCGCACTAGGTCGTCGGTGGTCTCGCTGAGCTTGGCCGACGCCCGCAGCGTGTCTTCCAGCCGCTGGTGCAGCGTCGCCTGCGACTTGCCCTGCTCGACCCGCATCTGCTCCAGCCGGGCCTGCTGGTGCTGCATCGCCTCACGCAACGGCTTGACCAGCTCGTCGATCGCGGTCTTGCGCTTGTCCAGCTCGCCCTGCGCCGCCTTGTCTTGCGCCGCGAAGCGCTCGCCCGCCAACTTCAGCAGCTGCTCGCCGGCCTTGGCCAGGTGCGTACCGGCCAGCGAGTTGAACGCGTCTTGCAGGCGCTGGTCGTCTTCGGCCCGCTGGGCTCGCTCCTGCTCACGGCGTTCGGCGTCGAGCTTCTGCCGCTCTTGCGCCGCTTCTTCGGCGCCGCGCAGCTTCTCCTCGAGACGGCCGTTGGCCACGCGCTGGTCGGCCAGGCCTTG
>JBCCXV010000084.1:0-8787 GCA_039191195.1 Planctomycetota bacterium | reverse complement strand
GCCGACCTCGACGGCGCCATGGCCCGGGTCGACGAACTCGACCCCGAAACCCGCGACTGGGTCGTCGCCGAGCTGCGCAACTGGAACCGACAGTCGTGCGGACGTTCTCGCATCCGAAAGCACGATCCGCGCAGCCACCTCGACCTCGCCCGCACGCGACTCGGCGCGCCGCCCGTCTATTACCTCCGTCGCAACCCCATCGCGCTCCGCAACCACCCGGGAGACCCGCATGACCCAAGCGATGACTGACTTGCCGCTCACCGCACTCGCCCCGCACCCCGACAACGCCAACCGGATGCCCGCCGAGCTGTTCGACAAGCTCGTCGAGCACCTGCGCCGCGACGACCGCTACCCGCCGCTGATCGTGCGGCCGTTGCCTCCTCACGAACGCCGCGACGACCGCTCCCACCAGCTGCTCGACGGCCACCACCGGGCCCGCGCGCTCGACCAGCTCGGGCGCGCCACCGCGCGCTGCGTTGTCTGGGACGTCGATGACACCCAGGCCCTGCTCCTGCTGGCGACGCTCAACCGCTTGCAGGGCGACGACGACCCGCACAAGCGGTCGGACCTGGTCGCCAAGCTCGCCGAGCGGATGGACGTGCCCGCCCTGGCCGAGCGCCTGCCCGAAGACGCCGAGCGGCTCCGCCTGCTGCTGCGCGTGCGCGACACCCCGCCGCCGCCGGCGCCGCCCAAGCTCGCCGACGACCTGCCCGAGCCCGTCTACTTCTTCCTGCCCCGGCCGGACAAACAGCGCCTCGAAAGCCGCCTCGCCGAGTACCACGGCTCGCGCGAGCAGGCCCTCATGACCCTTGTGGACGCCGCGCCGTGACCGCGACACCCGACCTCGACCACCTGTTACGCGAGTTGCTCGACAGCCGCGAAGACCTGCCGGCGCTGGCGCGCAAGCTCGGCTGGTCGCTGGCCGACCTGTCGGGATGGATCAGCGACCCCGGCCACGCCGGCGCCGTGCGCGGGCTCTGCTGCCTCGCCGACGCCAAGGCGCGCCTACGCCTGGGCGTGTACCGCCAGTTCGCCGTGGACCACCTGGCTCAACAAGCCTTCGGCGAACCGGGCGAGGACGGCACCCCCCGCTCCGACGAAACCCGCCGTCGCGCCGCCGTCGAACTGCTCAAGGCACGGCTCGACTGGGCCGACGACGCTCCCCGCCACGACCCCGCCGCCGAAGCCGGCGCCTGGCAAGACGCCTTCGACCGGCTCGCCCAAGCCCAGGCCCGGGCCGCCGAAGCCGCCGCTCCGCCAGACGCGCCGTCGAACCCGGGCCCGCCCCACGGATGAGCGCCGGCGCCGAACGCTCACGCCAGGCCGCCCGGTCGTACCTGCGCGCGATGCAGCGCGCACGGCCGCGCAACCCCGACGAGCTCTGGGCGCTGGTGCACGGCTGGTTCGACCTCGACGTCGGCCGGTCCACGCTCGACCCGGCGTCGACCCCGCCCCTTCGCTACCTCGCCACGTCGTTCTTCGAGCCCAAAGACACCGTGGTCTGGGCCTCGCGCGGCGCGGGAAAGACGCTGCTCGGCGCCGTGGCCACCATGCTCGACCTGGCCTTCCGCCCAGGCGTGCAGGTGCGCATCCTGGCCGGCTCGCTCGAGCAGGGTCAGCGCATGTACGAGCACCTGCGCGCGCTCGCCGAACGCCCGATCCTCCGCCCGGCGCTCGACGGCGCCCCGACCCAACGGCGGCTCGCCCTGGCCCACGGCGGACGCGTCGAGGTGCTCGCCGGCTCGCAGCGCAGCGTCCGGGGCGTGCGCGTCCACCGGCTGCGCTGCGACGAGGTCGACGAGCTCGACCCCGACCTCTGGCAGGCCGCGCAGCTCACCACCGTCTCTCAACAGCCTCAAAGCAGCGAGAACAACGCGCCACCGCCCATCCCCGGCGCCGTCGAAGCACTATCGACCCTGCACCGGCCGCACGGGCTTATGGCCAACCTCACCCGACGGGCCCAGGCCGACGGCCGGCTCCTGCGCTGGAACGCGCTCGACGTCGCGGCCCGATGCGAACCCCAGCGCCCCTGCGAGGGGTGCCCGCTCTGGAACGACTGCCAGGGCCGGGCCAAGCAGGCGCGGGGCTTCATCCCCATCGAAGACCTCATCCAGCAGCGCCTGCGCGTAAGCGATACGACGTGGGAAGCCGAGATGATGTGCCGCCGGCCCACCCGCAGCGACGTGGTCTACGCCGGCTTCTCGCGCGAGAGGCACGTCTGCGAGCGCGCGCCCGAAGGCGACCACCTGATCGCGCTCGCCGGGCTCGACCTGGGCCTGCGCAGCCCCAGCGTTTGGCTATGGGCCTTGGCCGACACGCGCGACACGCCAGCGTCGCTGCACGTCCTCGACGAGCTGGCCCGGCAGGACGCGCCGCTCGAAGCATTCTTGGCCGAGGTTAGCGCCCGGGCGACCCAAGCCGGATGGCCCCGGCCGGCCTGGGTGGGCGTCGACCCCGCGGGCCGCGCACGAAACCTCCAGACCGGCGCGACCGACCTCGACGTGCTCCGCACGCACGGCTACACGACACGCACCCCGCGCATCCAGCTCGCCCGGGGCATCGACCTGGTGCGCGCACGCCTCGACCACGGCCGGCTGCGCATCCACCCGCGGTGCGAGGGGCTCATCCAGGCCCTCGAGGCCTACCACTTCGACCGCGCACGCCCGCAACAACCCACGCCCGTGAAAGACGGGCCGGACCACTGGTGCGATGCGCTGCGTTATTTGATCGGCCCGCTCGACACCCAAGCCGCGGGCGCCACGGTCCGGCGTTACACCGGCTGATCGCCGTCAATACCGGCGTCGGGGTCGGAGGGCGACGCCGCCATATGTCGGGCCTCTTCGATCAGCCCCTCGGCCAGCTCGGGCATGGGGTAGTACTTCTGCAAGAAGGCCTTGAGCTGGTCCGACTCGGCGATGCGGAAGTACACCATCCGGTCGATCCGCGCCACCGAGAACGTCACGGCACGGGCCAGACGTCGGCGCGACGCCGCCACGAGCACCTCTCCCGAAGGCTCGAAGCTCACCGGGATCATCTCGAACTGGTGGGCCTGGCGACGGCTGAGCAGCCGCAGCGCGTTGTCGTCGAACTGCTGGGCGTCGAGGTCGATCGTGCCGGTGAACCGGTGGTACTGCTCGATCCACGCGTTCTCGATCGACTCGAGCGTCACGTCGCACATCTGCTCGGCGAGCACGCCGAAGGGCAGGTGGAGCTTCTTCTGAGCCTGCACGATCTCGAAGACCTGCTGCTCGCTGAGCACGCCCTGTTCGATCAGGATCTCGCCAATGCGGATCGGTCGGTCTTGCACCGTCGGCCTCCCCGAGCGCGGGCTGCGCTCCCGGGAGATGTCGGCCATGCACGGCCGCAAGGTGAGCCAGCCGCGCTCCGCCTGAAGACCCGCCCGGGCCCAGCCGTCACAACCGGCGCCAACGCGCCACCCCGCGGCTCACTCGGCGGCGACCGTCGCCGTGCCCGACTGAGCCTCAAGCAGGTCGAGCCGGGTGGGAGCGATGATCTCGATCCGCAGCGCCCGGTCGTAGGCCGGCTGACCGACCACGCCCACGAGCTTGCCCACCACGCGCTCCGCACGGACCGCCGGGCCCGGCTGCACGTACGCGATGGTCCGCTGGCTGTTGGGCTCGACCACACGGAACAAACGAGGCAAACGCGCACCGTTGTAGACGCCCGACACCGCCAACTCGCCCACCGCCGCGTAGGCCGACGGGCGGTCGGCCGGGTCCGGCAACGGCGCCGTCGACGCGTCGCCCACGGCGGCCTTGGCCTGGTCGATCCGCTGCAGCGACGCCAGAACCCGGCGGTTGTTCTCGATCGCCAGCAAGCGCCGCTCGACGATGAGCTTGTCCTTGCGGGTCAGCGATTCGTCCTTGCGCACCGCTTCGTAGGCCGACTGCATCTCGTCGAACGGCTGGTTCTCAACCGGGGCGACGAAGTACGGCAGCATCCGCTCTTCGACGTCGCGCAACGCCGAAGACACGGCCGGCGACTCGGGTGGCGCAACGGGTTCGACGGTCGGCGCCGCCACGATTTCAGCTTCGGGATTCACCGCCACCGGCGCTGGCGCTTCCACGACCACCACCTCGGGCTCGGGGTCGGCCACGGGCGCCTCAACAACCTGCGGCTCCGTCTCCACCGCCAACTGCGGCTCGGGCTCCGGCTGCGCAACGATTTCTGGGGCCGGCTCGGGGTCGGCCTGCACCACCGGCGCCTCCACCACCTGCGGCTCGGGCTCGGGCGTCGTCGGCGCCACCGCATCCGGGGCGCGACGCACCGAGTTGGGGGGCAGGAAAACGAACGCGCCCCGCGGGGGCACGATCTTGTAGAAGTCGCTGCGCTGGCCCGGGTCGGCCGGCAAGATGCGCACCTGCTCGCCCTCGCTCAGCACGACCTGGCTGCGGTAGCTGTCGGCGGCCAACCCGCTCAGGGCGCCGGCGAGCACCTCGACGCGCGGACGGCTGACCTCGCCGACCGTGCCGTCGCCGATCGGATCGACAAACCCCTTCGAGACGAAGCTGTACGAGCCTTCGGGCGGCACGACCTTCACCCAGCCATAGAAGATCTGGTGCACCTCCACGCGATCGCCCTGCCGGAGCACGGCCGTGGGATAGAACACGTCGCTGGCGCCGGCCCGGGCTTCGACCTCGGCGGGCGTGACCACGCCGACGAACGGCAGCCCCGCGTCGCCCTGCGCATCGGCGGGGGCCGCGCCCACGGCACTCCACATCAAGCAGCACACCAAGGCCAAACGCGTGAGGGTTCGGGTCCGTCCGTCGCGTGGGTTCATCGCAAGTGCCTCCGGCAACAAAGCGGGATGGGAGGGTGCAGGCCGTCACACCGTGTCGACCGGCCGACCCGGGACTTATCGGTCCTTCCGATGCGGCGACGGTAAAGCTCCGCCGACCCGCGGTCAAGACATCCCGCCCCGGCCCGCGCCGGGACCGGACTCCGCTTCACGAAAGCCGCGCGAACCCGCGCATCCTCACGCGTCTATAACCCCGTCGTGAAGCTCCGCCGCCAAGCACATCACCCTCGGATGGGCCTCGCCCTCGCGCTGGCCGGTTCGCTGCTGACCCCCGGCGTCGCGCAGGCCAGCCGACCGGCGCCGCCGCTGGACCCACCAGGACCGGGGCCGGCGAGCGAACGCAGCCGGGCCGGCTGGAAGGGCCAGCTCGCCCTGACCCGCGCGGAACGCGCGTGGGGCGCCGCCTTGCCGACCGGCGCCGGGGTCGTGGCCCTGCACGTCGAGGGCGGCCCCCAGACCTACGCGCCCGATGTGAACGCCGCCACCTTCACCGGCGTCCGCTTCATCCTCCACGACGGGCCGGCCGACCCCACCGGCCACGCGACGATGACGGCGACCCGGGTCTACGGCCCGCGCGGCGCGGCGCCGGGCATCCGGACGGTCCACGCCATGAGCGCCGCCCGTTGGATGACCCACGGCTACCTCCGCACCGGCGACCTCGAGCCGCCGGAAGACCTCGCGCCGCCCCCGCGGGTCATGAGCCACTCCTGGATCGCCACGGGCCAGACCCCGCAGAACGCGGCGGTGCTGCGGCGCCTGGACTTCGCCATCGACAGCCAAGACGTCCTGTGCTTTGTCGGCGTCAACAACGACCGCGGCACGGCCGTGCCCGAGCTGCTCGCCAGCGCCCACAACGCCATCGCCGTCGGCCGGGCCGACGGGTCCCACTCGACCGGCGGGACGCGGTTCGAAGCCCCGGGCCGGATCAAGCCCGACCTCTGCGCGCCCGGCGCGACCACGAGCGCCGCGACGCCCACCGCCGCGGCCATGGGGGCGCGGCTGATCGAGTTCGCCGGCCGCAACGAACACCCGGGCGACGAGAAGGCCGAAACGCTCAAGGCCGTGCTGTACGCCGGCGCCCACCAGCCCAAGGCTTGGGCGCCCGTCGACGGCCGTGCGCTCGACCCGGTGTACGGCGCCGGGGTGATCGACCTCGACCGGTCGCTGCGCATCCTCGACGCCGGCCCCGCCGGGCCGGGCGAGCTCACCGCGCGCTACGGCTGGTGGTTCGGGCAGGCCGACCCGTCCTCACGCGTCGCGACCTGGCGCTTCTTCAACCCCGAGCCGACCGGCGAAGCGCGCATCAGCCTCATCTGGCACCGGCGCATCGGCGGGCCGCGCCTCACCGGCGAAGCCGTCGCCGACTTCGACCTGCGCCTGATGCAAACCCACAACGCCGAAGGCCAGCCGCTCGAAGCACCCGTGCCCGTCGCCGCGAGCGAATCGAAGGTCGACAACGCCGAACAGCTATCCGTAGACGGCTTGCCCGCGGGCGGGTACCGGCTGCTGGTTGTGCGCAACCCCGATCGCCACCCCTCGCCCTGGGACTA
This sequence comes from Planctomycetota bacterium, assembly GCA_039191195.1. Lineage (GTDB taxonomy): Bacteria > Planctomycetota > Phycisphaerae > Phycisphaerales > Phycisphaeraceae > JBCCBV01. The sequence goes on along the minus strand of JBCCXV010000084.1, from coordinate 2,418 downwards.
CGCACTGGCCTGGCGCCTCGAAGGCGACTCGGAAGCCTCGACCCCGGAAGGCTCGGCCCCGAGAACGCCGAGCACGCCCGAGTCGGTAGAGGCCGTAGGCCAAGCCGCTAGCCCGTAATCCCCACGTGGCTCGCTCAAACCCCGGCGGGCAGGCCCGACAAGGCGCCGGCGGCTTCCAGGCTCGCGCGCAACGACGCGAGCGACTCGCCGTCGAGCTCGGTCATCGGCAGGCGCAGCTCGCCTGAGTCGTGGCCGGCCAGCTTCATCGCCGCCTTGATCGGGATTGGGTTGGTCGATAGCGACAACAGGCCCCGGCAGAGCGGGAACATCGCCTGGTGCAGCTCGCGGGCCTCTTCAAAACGCCCGGCCAGCGCCGCGGCGGTGAGCGCCACGGCACGCTCGGGCAGCAGATTGCTCAAGACCGACACGACCCCCAGCCCGCCGACGGCCATGATCGGCAGCGTCAGGCTGTCGTCGCCCGACACGACGCCGAAGGCCGCCGGGTCGGTGTTCGCCGCAAGTTCCGACGCGATGTCGAGCGAGCCGGTCGCTTCCTTGACGCCGATGATCCCGGGATGGCCGGCGAGTTCGAGCATCACCTCAACCGGGATCGCCACGGCCGTGCGCCCGGGGATGTTGTAGAGCACCATGGGCAGGTCGACGGCGTCGGCGATCGCCGCGAAGTGCTTTGCGAGACCGCTCGGCGTGGGCTTGTTGTAGTAGGGGCTCACGTGCAGGGCGCCGTCGGCGCCGACGTCTTTGGCGTGGGCCGTGAGGTCGATCGCCTCGGCGGTGCTGTTGGAGCCGGTGCCGGCGAGCACCTTGACCCGGCCGTCGGCGGCGCGGACCGTGGCCTCGATCACCCTGCCGTGCTCGGGGTGCGTGAGCGTGGGCGACTCGCCGGTGGTCCCGACGGGCACGACGCCGGCGACCCCCGCCGCGACCTGGCGCTCGACTTGGCGGGCCAGGGCGGCCTCGTCGAACGCGCCGTGCGCAAACGGGGTGATGAGCGCGGTGTAAACGCCGCGCAGGTCTAGGGCGGTCATGGGCTGGGAGCTGGTCATAGCGCGAGTCTAGGGCCGACCGACCCCGGAGGGGCGCCCCACAACCACGCGCATCAACCCGGCGCGTCTCCGCCGGCGCCGCGCAGCGACAGGATGAGTTCGACCTTGCCCTGGTGCTCGTCGAGCTCGCTGGCGATCCGCCCGGCGTCGGCGCCCGCATCGGCCAAGGCGTAGACGCGCTGGCGCAAGTCTTCGGCATCGCCACCCGGCGCGGCTGCACCCGGCGTGCCGGGCGCCGCGGCATCCCCAGACAGCTCACCCGCGATGGACGACAACGTCTCGCCCAGCGGGGTCGGCGGGGACGCAGCGGTCGGCCCCGGGCCTTCTTCCCATCCCGGCGTGCCGGCCTCGGCTTGGGCCTGGCGGAGTTCGGCAAGCCGCCGCTCGGCCTGTTCGAGCAGGTGCTCGACCCGCCGGGCCTTGGCGTCCATCTGGGCGCCCAGGCGTCGGGCCATCTCTTCGAGGTCGACCATCAGGCGTTCGAGGTCGCCGCGGACCTCCTTGCGCTGGCGGAGCTCTTCCAGGCGGTCGCTGGGCTTGGGGGCGCCCTCGCCTATGGCCTGCTTCCGTCGACGGCTGCGCCCAATCATCATGAGCGAGGTGATGATCAGCATCACGCCCAGCACGAGCAGGTAGTGCGAAGGCTCGAGCGCGCCGCCTGGGTCTTCGTCCGCAGGAGGGGGCGGGGAAGCCTCGGTCGACGGCGACGTGGCGGGGTCGGCCTGCGCGACCACCGCGGGAAACGAGTCGAGGCGCAGCGCTGGTAGCCAGGGATCGGTCATGCGAAGATCGACGGCGATGAGCACGCGCCCGCCGGCCGCCGACCCCCAGTATCACCCGGTTGTGCGATCCGTGGCGCGGGGCCTGCGCAAACGCTGCGGAGTCCCCGAACGGTCCGCCATCTTGCTGGCCGTCTCGGGCGGGGCCGACTCGGTCGCGCTGCTGCGCAGCCTGGCCCTGCTGGCGCCCCGGCGGCGCTGGCGGCACCGCCTGGTCGTCGCCCACGTCCACCACGGGCTGCGCGGCGCCGACGCCGACCACGACCAGCGGTTCGTCCAAGACTTGGCCGAAGGGTTGGGCCTGGACTCCGTCGCGCGGCGCCTCGAAGGACGGGCCGACCGGCCGGGCAACGTCGAGGCGACCGCCCGCGAGGCGCGGTACGCGGCGCTACACGACCAGGCGATCGAACACGCCTGCGGGTTCGTCGCCACCGGCCACCACGCCGACGACCAACTCGAGACGATGCTGCTGCGCATGATCCGCGGGGCGACGCCGGGCTCGCTGTCGGCGATGCGGTGGTCGCGCCCGCTCCTGGCCGGCGGCGGGGTGCGGCTGATCCGCCCGATGCTCGCGG
>JBCCXV010000083.1:0-8816 GCA_039191195.1 Planctomycetota bacterium | reverse complement strand
CGCAAGGGCCCGCAGGCGCCGGCCAACCCCTGGGGCGGCAACAGCCTCGAGTGGCACACCAACTCGCCCCCGCCGCACCTGAACTTCGATGACGACCCCCACGGCGTCGACCCCTACCACTACGACGCCTGGAAGTGGGACGAAGACGTCCAGGGCTACGTCATCCGCGACCCCGACAAGGGCGACCCGGCCTACACCGGGGAAGACGGCGACCCCGTGCCTGGGGCACCCGACGAGCCGGTCAAGGCCCACTGATCCCGTAAGGGCCGGCCCGCCGCCGACCCCGTCCCTCGACCGCCAAACTGGTACCTTCCGCAGCAACGATGAGCGACCACGAACACCACGGCCCGGACAACCTGGCCCACCACTTCGAGTCCCTCGAACAGCAGACCGAGGCCAACAAGCTCGGGATGTGGGCCTTCCTCGTCACCGAGGTGCTCATGTTCGGCGGGCTGTTCCTGGCCTACGCCACCTACCGCGCCAACCACTTCCCGGTCTTCGAGTACTGCCACTGGTTCCTCGATACCAAGCTCGGGGCGATCAACACGGCGGTGCTGCTGGCGTCGTCGCTCACCATGGCCCTGGGCGTCCGCGCGGCGCAGCTGGGCCAGCAGAAGCTGCTGCTGGGCATGCTCGTGCTCACGTTCATGGGCGGCGTCGGCTTCATGGGCATCAAGACCATCGAGTACACCTCGAAGTTCAAGAAAGACCTCTACTGGGGCCAGGGCAACCTCTACTACCCGGTCGACAAGAAGAACGCCTACTACGACAAGACGGTCAACGCCGATCTCGGGCCCGACCAGGAGCGCTTCGCCTGGACCGAGCAAGACAAGCTCTACCGCATCTACGAGCTCGAGAACTACTACTTCCACTACAAGAAGGGCGTCGACTGGTTCACGCCCCACTACATCCCGCCCGAGTATCGGGTCGACCCCGAGGGCTACGCCGACCACGGCGGGCCGGCCGAACCGCCCCCCCCGCCCGTGGTGTCGGTCGAGGCGCCGTCGGCCGAGGCCCAGGCCGCCGCGCAACCCGACGCCGAAGCAGAGTCGGTTGCGGAACCCGTCGTGGGCCTCGCGGGCATGACGTCGTCTGATATCGGCACGCCCGCGATCGGGCCCCAGGGGATGACCGCCGGGGTCCTCAACGCCGGCTTCACCGGGCTCGAGCCCGACCACGGCCACCGCACGCACTTCACCTGGGACACGCTGCCCGACTCCGAGAAGCAGCGCGTGCACATCTTCTTCCAGATCTATTACGCCATGACCGGCTTGCACGGCATCCACGTGCTGGTGGGCATGGGCCTGATCGCGTGGGTCGGCGTCCGCGCGGCGGGGGGCGCCTTCGGCCCGACCAACTTCGATGCCGTGGAGATCGTCGGCCTGTACTGGCACTTGGTCGACCTGATCTGGATCTTCCTGTTCCCCCTGCTCTACCTGATCCACTAATGAGCGCACACGCCCCTGCCCCCGGAAGCGCGGTTGATGCCCACGGACACGATTCCGGGGATGAGCACCACGTGCACGTGGCGCCGCTGTGGTCGATGTTCGCTGTGTTCGGCGCGCTGATGGTGTTGACGGTGCTGACCGTCGCCGCGATCCAGATCGACCTCGGCCCGATGTGGAACGTCATCCTGGCTATGGCGATCGCCGTGGTGAAGGCGTTGCTGGTGGCCGCGTTCTTCATGCACCTGTGGTGGGACCGGCCGTTCAACGCTTACCTGATCTCCGCGGCGGTCGTCTTTGTCGCCCTGATGTTGGTGTACATCTTGGTCGACACCGACCGCTACAGCGACGTTGTTGGCGAGGGCGACGGCGTCAACACCCTCCAGCGGGCCACCCAGTAGCCCGCGGACCCAGCCCCGCCGAGCCCTTTTTCCCTTGCCAGAGCAGGGAATACCCGCGCTAATCCGCCGCGACCGCGCTAGAGTTGTGCCGTGCAGGAAGCGACCCCCGCCATCCAACCCGACCCTACGCCCTCGCAGCGTCCCCCCCGGCAGCACGTGCCCCGGGGGACGGCGGAGTTCGGGATGTGGCTGCTGCTGGCGTCGCTCACGGTCCTGTTCGCGGCCTCGCTGCTGGCCTACGCCCTGATCCGCTTGGGCGTGTTCGGTTGGCCGGTCGATCCGACCACGGGGATCCGGCCCGAGCCGCCCGCGCCAAGCGCCGTGCAAATGCCCGCGGGACTATGGGCCAGCACGCTGCTGATCCTCGCCTCGTCCTACACCATCCACCGGGCCGTCGGCGCCGTGCGGCGGGAGCGGCAATCGTCGTTCCGGCACTGGCTGCTGGTGACGATGGGGTTGGCGGCGGTGTTCTTGTTGGTCCAGGCGCCGTCGCTGGCCGAGCTGCTCGGCCGGCAGTCTGACGCCGCCGCCGGACCGGGGTCGGCCCGCCTGTTCCACTTCGCGTTCTTCCTGATCGTGGTGCACGCGCTGCACGTGGTCGGGGGCGTGATCCCGCTGTGCATTGTGGTCCGGGCCGCTCACCGGGGGCGGTACGACCACGAGTACCACACGCCCGTGAAGACCTTGGCGATGTACTGGCACTTCCTCGACGTCATTTGGATGGCGATGTTCGGGGTGCTGCTGGCCCTGGGCTGACCCGATCCGCCTGGCCGGCGCGCGGGCGCCGGGACCGCTAGCCTTGGGCGTTGGAGACCGGCCATCCCACGGCCCCGAACGATCCGCCTGCACACCCCGCCGCCCTGATCTGCGCATGAACCCGACCGCCGCCCCCGCTGTTTCGCCCGCCTCGCCCGATCGGTCTACCCACGCGGCGCCGCCCGACCCCAGCGGCTTCGCCTTGCGCCACCTGGGCGTGACGGACCTCGCTCAGACCGACGCGATGCTCGCGGCCGTCGGCGCCGATTCGCTCGACGACCTGATCGACCGCGTGGTGCCCGAGGCCGTGCGCCGGTCGTCGCCGATGGGCCTCCCTCTAGCCGCGGGGGAGTCGGCGGCGCTGGACGAGTTGGCCCACCTCTCCGCGCTCAACCGCCCCGTGCGCTCGATGATCGGCCGGGGCTACCACGGGACCGAGTTGCCGGCGGTGATCCGTCGGGCCGTGCTCGAGAGCCCGCTCTGGTACACGCCCTACACGCCGTACCAGGCCGAGATCGCCCAGGGCCGCTTGGAAGCGCTGCTGAACTTCCAAACCATGGTCGCCGACTTGGTCGGTCTGCCGACAGCCGGGGCGAGCCTTTTGGATGAAGCGACCGCCGCCGCCGAGGCGATGGGCGTGTGCGTCGCCGCCGCGCGCGGCGCCAAGACGCGCGTGGTCGTCGATCAAGCCTTGCACCCGCAGTGCCGGGCCGTCGTCGCCACCCGGGCGCGCAGCATGGGCCTTTCGCTGGAGTGGGCCTCGTTTGACGCGCTCGAATCGCTGGACCTTGATGGCGCTGCCGGCGTGCTCGTGCAGTCTCCCGACACCGTCGGCCGTGTGATCGAGCCCGATCGGTTGCAAGCCTTGGCCGATCGCGTTCACGCCGTCGGCGCGATGTTGGCCGTCGGGTCCGACCTGCTGGCGTGCTGCCTCACCGTCCCGCCCGGCGAGTGCGGCGCCGACCTCGTCTACGGCTCCGCCCAGCGCTTCGGCATGCCGATGGGCTACGGCGGCCCCCACGCGGCGTTTATCGCGTCCGGCGACAAGGCCGCCCGCAAGCTGCCCGGACGCATCGTCGGCGTCGCCCAAGACAGCCGCGGCCGACGCGCCCTGCGCTTGGCCTGGCAAACCCGAGAACAGCACATCCGCCGGGACAAGGCCACGAGCAATATCTGTACGGCTCAGGCGCTTCCCGCGGTGGTGTCGTCCTTCTACGCCGTGTACCACGGACCGAACGGGCTAAGTCACATCGCCCGACGCGTGCACGACAAGTTCACCGCGCTGCGCACGCGTTTGATGGCGCTCGGCGTCGACACGGGTTCCTCGGCGGGCTTCGATACCGTGGCGATGCACGGGGTCGACGCCGCGGCGGTGGTCTCCGGGGCTCTCGAGCGCGGGGTGAACCTCCGCCGGGTCGACGCGCAGACCGTGTGCGCTTCTTGCGGGGAGCTCACGACCGACGCCGATGTCGACGCCGTCGCCGAAGCCGTCGCCGCGGCGCTGGGCCGCCCGCCGATGTCGTCTGGTCCGGGCGCCCCGCCATCGCTGCCCGAGCGCACGTCGTCGTATCTCGAACACCCGGTGTTCCACGAGCACCGCAGCGAGCACGACCTGCTCCGCTACGCCCACCGCTTGGCGAGCCGCGACTACGGCCTGGCCAACGGCATGATCCCGCTGGGCTCGTGCACGATGAAGCTCAACGCGGCGGCCGAGATGCTCCCGATCCTCTGGCCGTCGTTCGCGAGCCTGCACCCCTACGCGCCGGCCGACCAGGCCCGGGGCTACGCCGAGCTGTTCGCCCAGCTCGAACGCTGGCTCGCCGAGATCACCGGTTTCGACGCCGTGTCGCTCCAGCCCAACGCCGGCTCGCAGGGCGAGTACGCCGGGCTGCTGGCCATCGGCGGGCTGCACCGGGCCAACGGCGAGTCGCAGCGCGACGCGTGCCTTATCCCGACCAGCGCACACGGCACCAACCCGGCCTCGGCGGTCATCGCCGGGCTGCGCGTCGTGCCGGTCGCGTGCCAAGACAACGGGGACATCGACATCGACGACCTCCGTGCCCGCGTCGCCGACGAGGGCGACCGCGTCGCGGCGCTGATGATCACCTACCCGTCGACGCACGGCGTGTTCGAGGCCGGCGTGCGCGAGGCCTGCCAAGTGGTGCACGACGCCGGCGGCCGGGTCTACATGGACGGCGCGAACTTGAACGCCCAGGTGGGCCTCACTTCGCCCGCCCATTGCGGCGCCGACGTCTGCCACCTCAACCTGCACAAGACGTTCTGCATCCCCCACGGCGGGGGCGGGCCGGGCATGGGCCCGATCGCGTGCACCGCCGAGCTCGCCCCGCACCTGCCGGGCTGGCCGCAAGAGTCGGGCAAAGACGAGATCGACGTGGTGTCCGCCGCGCCGTTTGGTTCGCCGATGATCCTGCCCATCTCGTGGATGTACATCCGCATGCTGGGCGCCGCGGGGCTCACCGAGGCCAGCCGCCGGGCGATCCTCTGTGCGAACTACTTGGCTGCGCAGCTGCGCGACCACTTCCCGGTGCTTTACGCCGGCGCCGATGGCCTCGTGGCCCACGAGTTCATCCTCGACCTGCGCCCGCTGACCAAGGCCACGGGCGTCACCATCGAAGACGTCGCCAAGCGGCTCATGGACTACGGCTTCCACGCGCCCACGATGAGCTGGCCCGTCGCCGGCACCCTCATGATCGAGCCCACCGAGAGCGAACCGCTGGCCGAGCTCGACCGCTTCGTCGACGCCATGCGCCGGGTCCGCGAAGAGATCGCGCAGGTCGAGCAGGGCGAGGCCGACCCGCAAGACAACGTGCTTAAGCACGCACCGCACACGCTGGAAGACGTCGCTTCTGACGCCTGGGACCGCCCCTACAGCCGGGAGGCCGCGGGCTTCCCGACACGAGCGTTGCGCGAGCCCGGGCGGAAGCTCTGGCCGGCCGTGGGCCGCATCGACCAGGCCGCCGGCGACCGCAAGCTCATCTGCACCTGCCCGAGCGTGGAAGAGTTGGCGGGCTGAGCCTTACGCCAAAGCCGGGGCCGTCATCGACGGCTCGTCGTCGTGGCCGTGGGGTGCGTCGGTCATCGCTCGACCGATCCGGACCAGCTCGGGTTCTAACGCCGCGAACGCCTCGACCACGTCCGGGTCGAAGTGCTGCCCCGACTCTTCCAGAATGATCGCACGCACTTTCTCGCGCGGCATCGCGTCCTTGTAGACGCGCTTGGCAGACAGGGCGTCGAACACGTCGCACACGGCCACGATGCGCGCGGCCAACGGGATCTCCGCGCCGCCGAGCCCGCTCGGATACCCCGCGCCGTTCCACTTCTCGTGGTGGAACAGGGCGACCTGCACGGCCATGTCCAGCATGTCGTCGTCGGCGAGCTCGCGCCGCACGGCCATCAGCACGTCCGGCCCCTTGGTGGTGTGCGACTGCATGTGGGCGAACTCTTCGTCGGTGAGCTTGCCCGGCTTACGCAGCACGCGGTCGTCGATCGCCACCTTGCCCACGTCGTGGAGCTTCGCCGCGACCTTCAGGTGCTCGACCCACCGATCGTCGATCTCGGGGTGATTGGCGCGAAGGTGGTTGCCCAACACCTCGGCGTACGCGCCGATGCGCTCGACGTGCTGGCCGGTGTCGTCGTCGCGCTTCTCGGCGAGCTCGGCGAGCGCCACGAGCACCGCGTTGCGCGACCGCCCGAGCTGACGCGTGCGCTTCTGCACTTCGTCTTCCAGTCGTGCGTTCCAATCCCGCGCCGCGCGGTCGTGCCGCCGGATCAGCACGAACATGCCAATCGTCGTCGCGCCGATCACCAGCAGGCCCAGCACGGCCGTGTTCGCGCCGACACGACCAAAGGTTTCACGCTTGGCGGCTTCGAGCCCGGCGATCGGCTGATGCACCACCAGCCGCACCGGGGCGTCGCCGAGGCGACGCGTGGCGATGTAGTGGTTGCCGTCGATCCCGAAGTCGATCTCGCCCCGGAACACCACCCACTCTCCGGCGGTATCGAGCACCTCGGCTTCGGACAGCGGGGTCGGCCCGCTATCGGTTTGCAGGACCTCGCCGCCAAGATTGATGTCGCGCAGTGCGGGCTCGTCCCGGATATTGGGGTGTGCGACGATCAGCCCTTCGGTGTCGAGCACGCAGGCGAAGCCGTCGCCGGAGAACTCGAAGCCTTCGATGATCTGTTGTACGCGCTCCCACTCGGGCGTGCCGTAGACGATGTCTCGATCAATTTCGCCGATGAGCGAGGAGAGGCTCTCGGCGACGCGTACGTTGTTGCGCTCGATCAGGTTGACCAGGCCGTTGCTGACCTGCGTGCTGGCCGTGCGGAACAGGACGTACCCCCCGAGCACGAGGGCCAGGCCTTGGACGGCCACGATCGCCACCACCACGCGGAGGTGTCGGCGTCGGGTGTGAGCCGGGGCTCGCTCGGTCATCGGCCGTCCATCGTGAGAGTGCGGTCTTGTGCCCAGTCAATCGGGCCATCGCCCGAGGCATTCCCAGATGCGGGCGTGTTTTACGATACCCGCGGTTCGGGGGGCGATCATCCCGCTAGCGGCCAGTCGATGCGCACGCCCCGGGCCACGGCGTCGCGCATGGCCACGGCCGTGACCATCTCGTCCACAATCACCTCGTCGGCGCCGGCCTCCCGGGCCTTGAGGCCGTCGCTGCAGTACGGCATGCGCACGGCGATGAAGAGGTCCGGCCGGTGCGCGCGGGCGGCACGGCAGGCGTCGAGCGCCCGCTCAGGGCTCGAGATCGCCACGACCAGCGCCCGGGCGTGATCGAGGCCGGCGGCCCGCAGCACCCCGAGGTCGGCCGCGCACCCAAACGTGCACCGCCGGGCCAGGTCGAGTCGGGTTTCCACCGTCTCCAGGTTCCGCTCGACCACCGAGACCTGGAAGCCCGACTCGGTCAGCTTCTGGTCGCACAGCCGGCCGACGGGCCCGTACCCGCACACGATCGCCAACGGCGCCGGGTCGCGGCGCCAAGCCTCGACGTCGTTCGGGCGGGATGGGAGCGAGGGCCTCACCAAGCGGTTATCGGCGACATCGGCCGTCCAATGAAGCCCTACCCCGAGAGGCGCTGCCGATGAGGTGAGCCACAGCGCCTAGGTCCGCGCGACGAGACCCGTCAGACCGGTTGCGAAGACCCGGGCGCACGTTTGCGCGTCGTTGGCGGGCCGTCGTCGTCGTCGGCCGGGGGCCTCGCCGTAGGAGCCGAGCCCAGCGACACGCCGACCGCCTGGACGGCCGCCTGGCGCACGTCGCGCACCAACAGGTCCCACTCGCGCTCGAGGGGAGCGTGCGGCGTCAGGCCTCGGGTCAGGGTTGCCGCCAGGTTGGCGGGAGCGGCGGAGGCCACGAGGCCGGCCGGCTCGCGCATCGCGACTGCGCGAAAGCTCGGCGTGCCTTGCTCCTGCACAAGCTTCACCGCGCCGGCGCTCACGCGTTGCATGGCGAGGCTCACCTTCGACGCCGTGCCCGCCAGCGTCGGCCGCGCGGGCGCCGCGGTCGGCGGTGCGCCCGTCGTCGTCGGCGTGTCGTCCACGACCTCGGGAGCGCCGGCGTTGCGCTCGCCCATCAGCGCCCAGGCGCCCACGGCGATCAGCACCACGGCCGCGGTGGCCACACTCCAGGACCGCCAGCCGATCCGCGCCACGATCGGCGGCGCCGGCGGTTCGGCCGGGGCCGGTGCGGTAGGAGAGCCGGTCGCGTTGGTCGCATGGGTCGCGTGGGTCGGGCTCGGCGCAGGCATGCGCTCTCCAGACGTCGCCAGTCGGTCGCGCTCGACGGCGCCGAGGTCCCGGAGGCGTTGAGCGACGTCGCGCTGCCCGCCGCCGACGGGGCGGTCGGTCCAGCGCACCCAGAAGAGTTCGATGAGATAGCGCAGGGGTCGTGGCGTCATGGCGTGGCTCCAAGGCTGGCCTGGCCGTGCGGGGAAACATCGTCTGCCATGTGGCTCACGGCTTGGGTCGAAGTCGCGTCGCTGGCGTCAAGGGATTCGCGCAGCGTCTTGCGGGCCCGGTGGAGCAGCACGCGCGTGGCCCCGGGCGACCGCCCGATCGCGTGCGCCGCTTCGCGCGGCGACGCGCCCTCGGTGTACACCAGCCACAGCGCCGTAAACGCGTCGGGCGACAGCGCGGCCTCGGCGGTGCGCCATACGCGTTGCGCCAGCTCGCGTTGGGCCAGCGACTG
>JBCCXV010000082.1:0-8831 GCA_039191195.1 Planctomycetota bacterium | reverse complement strand
AGGATGTCGCCGGTCTTGACGGTCACCGGCTCGGCGAACCGCACCCGCGCCCTTGCGTCGGGCCGGGCCTCGTTGGCCGGCTGATGCGAGGCGACCTCGCCCTGAACCTCGTCCGCGCGTCCGGGGCGCAGGCGGACCCTCGACCCCTCGAAGTAGTCGGGCTTGACCCCGCCGCGGAAGGCGGCTTCGACCACCTCAACTTCCTTCTGCGGCTCCTCGATGACGAAGGCCGGGTGGTCCATGTGGGCGGTGAAGTAGACCGGCTGGCGGGACGCGGCCCCTTCGAGTGAGAGCGTGAGGTTGCCGGCCTTGTCTTTACGCAAGACGACATCGCTGCGGCGCTTGGCCCACTTGCGCACGTAGTCGATGACGCCGTGCTCGCGGAAGGAGGCGGTGGGGACGCCGGCGAGCTCGCGGAGCAGGCGTTCGCGGGCGTCGAGCGCCTTCTGGCCAGACGCCGATCTGGCCCGCGCGGCGCTGGGAGGCTTGTCGGGGCCCTCGGATGGGTTGCGCGAAGAAGTCATCGATCGAGCCTGGACGTATTGAGCTGGGGGCCAAGCGATCGTCGTTCAGGCGACGTCGGCGTCGGCCAACCGCTGCACGCGCACCTTCCGAACGCGGGTGCGCTCGGCCTCGAGCACGGTGAACGAGCAGCCGTCGAACTCGAAAGACTCGCCGGAGTCGGGGATGTGGCCCAGCTCACTGAAGACGAACCCGCCGACGGTGTCGTAATCGGCGTCGTCGGGGAAGTCGAGGTCGAAGTGGCGTTCGAGCTCGTCGATCTCGAGGCGTGCGTCGACCTCGGCGACGCCGTGGTCGACCTCGGTGATCGTGGGTTCGTCGGGCGCGGTTTCGTACTCGTCGTGGATCTCGCCGACGAGCTCTTCGAGGATGTCTTCGATGGTGACCAGGCCCGCGGTCCCGCCGTATTCGTCGAGCACGACGGCCATGTGCACGGTGCGCTGCTTGAAGTCGGCCAGCAGCTCGTGGATGAGCTTGCTCTCGGGCACGAACAGCGGCTCGCGGAGCACCTGCCCGAGGTCGAAGCCGTCGCCGTCGTCGCCCAGGTATTGCAGCAGGTCCTTGGCGTAGAGCACGCCGCGGATCTCGTCGAGCGACTCGCCGTAGACCGGGATCCGGCTGTGGCCGACGGCCAGCACGTGCTCGCGGACGGCGTCGAGCGTCGCCAGGTCGTCGGGCAGGCCCTTGACGTCGGTACGGGGGGTCATGATCTCGCCGGCCGAGGTTTTGGGCATCTCGAACACGGCCTGGAGCATGCGCTTTTGGCCTTCGTCGAGCTCTTCGCCGTTCTCGTGCCCCTCGAGGGCTTCGATGACCTCGTCGGCGGCGTCCATCTCTTCGGGCTCCAGGTCGTGGCCCGAGATCCGGCGGATCACGGGGTCGAACACCGCCAGGAGGCGGGTGATCGGCTTCAGCAGCAGGTCCACGGCGATCAGCGCGCCCATCGACTTGGCGATGAGCTTCTCCCGCCGATACCGGGCCCAGGAGTGCGGCACGGCGACCTGGGACACGGCCGTCAAAAAGCCGGCGATCAGGAAGGCCGCCAAGTAATTGATCGGCCGCTGGGCGTTGGGCAGGGCCTGCTCGACGGCGTCGAACACGGCCAACACCGCGGTGAGCCCGGTGAGCACCCGGGCCATGCCGGTGCTCAGGATCAGCCCCTGGGTCCGTTGGGCGAAGTCGTCGAGGTCGATGCTCTTGCCCCGGGCCGTGAGCACGTCGGCCAGCCGGCCGCGCGAGTAAAGCTTCAGCGCCATATGGCACGCCGCGAAGTAGCAGCTCGCGGCCGAGGCGACGGCGATGATCACGATCGCGGGCGTCATGGCGCGGCCGCCTCTCGCGACGGCGCGAACACCGCGCCCACGCCGATGTCGGCCAAGACCCGGTCTTCACGCGCGTGCATCTTGGCGTAGGCCTCGGGCGTTTGGTCGTCTTCCCCCAGAAGGTGAAGGAGACCGTGCACGGCGTAGAGCAGCAGCTCGTGCTCGGGGTCGCGGGCGGGGTCGGCCTGAGCGGCTTGGCGCTGGGCCTCGGGCCAGCAGACGACGATCTCGCCGTCGAGCTGCGCCGGGTCGGGCGCGGCGGTCGCGTCGTCGCGCAGGTCGAAGGTGAGCACGTCGGTCGGGCCGGGCTCGCCCTTGTAGCGCTCGTGGAGCTCGGACATGGCCGTATCGTCGACGACGGCGACGGACAGGTCGCCCTCGGCGGGGCCCAGCCTCCGGGCGGCCCGCTGGAGCCAGTCGGCCAGCCGGTCGGCGGCCTCCACCGGGAACTGGGGGTCTTCCATGCCCACCTCGACCAGCAGGCCCGAGGGGGCCGCGGGAGACGGAGGCTCGCCGCCTTCGGCGGGGTCGCTGCGTTCGTTGTCGGTGGCGGACAATCCGGGCGCCCAAAAGTGCGAATGCGCAAGTCTACGGCGCAAAACGCCCGGGGCCAACGCTTGGGGCCGGGCCTCGCAAGAGGCCCACCGGCGCGGCCTAGCCCCCGCCAGACCCGCCGCCCTCGGCGGACATGGCGCGGGTCATCCGCACCCGGTTGCCCCGGTCGTTGAACTCGACCTTGTCCATGTAGGCCTGGATGAGCATGACCCCGCGGCCGCTGGGCCGGGACAGGTTCTCGTCGAGCGTCGGGTCGGGCACGTCGGCGGGGTCGAAGCCCGGGCCCTGGTCTTCGACGCTGATGTCGAGGGTGCCGCCAGCGACGCTCCATTCGACCGTGACGGTCTTGCCCGAGTCCTGGCCGTTGCCGTGTTTGACGGCGTTGGTGATGGCCTCGTCGAGAGCCAGGCGGACGGCGAAACGGTCGTCGGGGGGGAAGCCGGCGTCTTCGAGGGATTGGGCAACGGCGACTAGCACACCGGGCACGTCGGTCATCCGGCTGGGTATGACCACGCGCTTCCGGTCGGGGGTTGAGGTCATCGGATCGCCGAAGGCCCGGGCCGTCCGCCCGCGGGCGGGGCTACTTGAAGCTCTTGAGGGCCTCTTCGGCCGTCCCGTGGATCTGGAACAGCTTGTTGAGCTTGGTGATCTTGAACACCTCGTAGATGTTCGGGTCGATGCTCGACAGCCGCAGCTGGCCACCCTTGGCCTTCACGCGGTTGTTGATCGTGATCAGCGTGCCCAAGGCCGCGGACGACAGGTGCTCGACGCTCTCGAAGTCGAGCAGCAGCTTGGGGTTCGTCGACGCATCGACCAGGTCGGCGACCTCGTCGCCGATCCGCTGGATGCTGGTTTCTTCGAGGATGTTGCGGTCCAAGAAGCCGACACGCGTGATGTCGCCCTCTTCCTTGACCGCCAGGCGGGTCTCTTCCGAAGCCATCCGAACGCACTCCAAGCTCGACGCGCGGGCGACGCTATCGGCGGCCCGTGGCCGTGTCAAGATGGCGAGGCCGCTTCGGCCCGCGGCTCGCTCGGCACCCCGTCGGCCGGCGGCAGCGCCCCGGGCCCGGAAGAGGCGTCCTCGTCGCCATACCCGTGCTGCACGGCCCAGAGCGCGGCGTATTTGAGCTGGGTGCTCACCTCGGCCTTCTGCGCCACCAGCAAGCCCAAGGTTCCGTCGAGGAACCCGCGTTTGGCCAGGTAGAACTTGAGGAACGCCAGCTTCGGCCGAAGCCACAGGCCCAGCGGGCCAACCCGCTTGCCCCGGGCGTGCATCTGGCGGGCCACCGGCAGCAGGCGGGCGTCGAGGCGCACGCCGCGGAAATAGTCCTGCCAGGGCGTCTCGGTGATCCGCTTGTGCTCGATCCAGCCCGAGAGCTTGCGCACCCGCGACGGGTGGCTGGGCTTGCGCTTGTCGTGCAGGGCCTCGTCTTGCCAGGTGACCCGGCCGCGGTGGATCAGCCGGTCGAGATAGTCGGGCCGCCAGGCGGTGACTGGCTTGCCCATCAGCCAATTCCGCCGCTGAACCCACACGAGGTCGAGGCCTTCGAGCTCGCTGTCGGTCAGGGCGCGGACCTGTTGGGCCAGCTCGGGCGAGACCTCCTCGTCGGCGTCGAGGAAGAACACCCAGTCGTGGGCCGCGACCTCGCTGGCGAACTTCCGCTGGCCGGTGAAGCCCCGCCAGGGCTCGGAGACGAACCGGTGGGCGTACTGGCGGGCGACGGCGTCGCTGCCGTCGGTCGATCCCGAGTCGACGATCACCAGCTCGTCGGCCCAGGCCGCGGACCGGCAGGCCGCTTCCAGCGACGCCCCCCCGTTCATGCAGCACATTGCGACGGTGATTCCGGCCATCGACGGAGCTTACGGCAAGCGGGCCGCCGCCCCACTGCGACCCCACCGAGGCCGCACGCACAGCGTCGCCGAAGGGGGACGAGCGACGGGTGGCGTTGCGGGTCGGCTCGGGCCGATACCATGGTTATAGGACCACGGCCGGTCGCTCGTGGTCGGTCTGTCCGCCCCGATCGTTGAGCAACCAAACGATGAGTTCGTCTTACAAGATCGCCTTGGCCGTCGCGGCGCTCGTGCTGCTGTCGTCCATCCTCTTCTACGCCAACTCGGGCGGCGAAACCGACCCGGCCCAGGCCGAGGCCTCGCCCGCCCCGCCGGCGAACGACCTCGCCTCGAACACCCCGCCCGCCCCGGCGGCGGACACCGGTCGCACACTCCGGCTCGGGAGTGACCCGCTCCGCGTTGCCGAGCGCGAGCGGGAATCCGGCCGCAACACGCTGGCCAACCGGCGGGCGCCCGAGGTCGATACCGGTTCGCTGACGTTCTCGAACACGCCCGAAGAGACGCCCCGCGTCGCCGCGCCGGCGGCCCGGCGATCGATCCTGGGCACGCCGGAGGTCGCCGTTCGTCAGACCGAACCCGCCCCAGCCGGTGTCCCCACGGCCACCGATCGCACGGCACGCGCTTCGGGGGTACCCGCGATCGAGACCGGCGCTACCGGCGGGCCGACTACCGGCGCCCTGCCGCGCCGCGTGGCGCCGAGCCCCGTCACCGTGCCCGACGGCCGGACTGCGACCCCGGCCCCCGCGCCTCGGGTGGCCCCGGCCCGCCCGGCCGGCCCCGTCAAGACCTACAGCATCCGGCCCGACGACAACTTCTGGAAGATCGCCGAGGCCGAGTACGGCGACGACCGCCATTGGCGCGCCATCGCCCAGGCCAACCCCGGGGTCGATCCCACCCGGCTCCGCGTCGGGCAAGAGATCCGCCTGCCGGCCCGGGCCGACCTGCCCGGCATCGACCCGGCCGACCCCGTTGTCGACGACCCCGGCCAAGGCCAGGGCTACCGGGTCAAGCCCGGCCAGACCCTCAGCGACATCAGCCTCGACGTCTACGGCACGGCGACCGAATGGCGCCGTATCTACAACGCCAACCGCGACCAGATCGGCGACAACCCGGACAAGGTCAGCCCGGGCCAACGGCTGCGGATCCCGCCACGGGTCACCACGCGATGAACCTGCTCGTCACCGGAGGCGCCGGCTTCGTCGGCGCACGCCTGACCCGTGCGCTGCAGGAGCGCTATCCCGACGCCCAGCTGCTGGTGCTCGACGACTTCCGCACCGGCACGTTCGCCAACCTCTGCCCCGACGGGCCGCAGGGCTGGTCGTTCCGCGGGCAGGTCGTCGCCCGGCCCATGCGCGAGTTCGACCTCGACCACCTGCTCGAGTCGTTCGAGCCCGACGTGGTGTTCCACCTCGCGTCGATCACCGACACCCGGGTCGACGACGAGTCGAAGATGATCGCCGACAACGTCGAGCCGTTCGAGACGCTCCTGGCCTACGCCTGCGAGAGCGGCGCCCGGCTCGTGTGGGCCAGCAGCGCCGCGACCTACGGGCAAGACGCCAACGGCGCCCGGCAAGCCCGGCGCCCGTTCGAGCTCGAAGACGCCGGCCGGCCCGCGAACGTGTACGGCTTTTCCAAGTGGGTCATGGAGAACATGCACCGCGCCGCCCAACAAGCGCACCCCGACGCCGGCCTCGTGGGCCTGCGCTACTTCAACGTCTTCGGCCCGGGCGAGCAGAACAAAGGACCTATGGCCTCGATGGTCTGGCAGCTCGCGAACCAGATGCTCGACGGCGAGCGCCCGCGCATCTTCCACGACGGCGAGCAGGCGCGCGACCAGGTCTACGTCGACGACGTGGTCGACGCGACCATCGCCGGCGCCGGGCCCGAGGCTGAGTCGGGCGTCTACAACGTCGGCTCCGGCCACGCGACGAGCTTCAACCAGATCGTCGAGGCGCTCAACGAGGCCTACGGCACGACCCACGAGCCGGATTACTTCGAGAACCCCTACGGCTTTTATCAGGACTACACCTGCGCCGACCTCACCGAGACCGAGCGCGGCCTGAAGTGGACGCCGTCGCGCACCCCCAAGCAGGCGATCTTGGAGTACGCCGAGTGGGTCCGCGCTTCGCGCGGTTGAAACGCCGTTCGTCCCGTGTCAAGAGGTTGTTTCCGCAATCGCCAAAGGTTGCCGAAACCGGGGGTTTGGGCTCGCATCGCGTGGCGGAAGGGCTACACTAAGCGCGTCGTCGCCGACGACCTTGGGACGGGTTTTGGGGCTAATTCCTCTCGAACCTGTCGAACCCCAAGGGAGCGGGTTCGGACGCGACGGTCAGGCCGCCCTCGAGCGGAAGGCCCGGACGATCCGGCGAAGCGCCCACCTCGAACTGGGGTTCGAGAACGGCCCTGCCGACCCAGGGTCGCCGGCGACGGCGTTTTCTAGCCGCCGCAACGGCACGTTCACAATCTCGTGATCTTGAGAATCCAGCCAGATCCCCAACCGCCGGCCCTTCGCTTCGGTGGACAGCGTCGGAGGCCAGTCTTGCGCGCACACTAGAGGCCGATGTCCTCGTTCCAGAGGTCCGGCTGCTCCTCGATGAACTTGCGCATCAGCCCGATGCAGTCGGGGTCACGGGCGTGCACCAGCGTGGCGTTGCCGCGGTCCTCGAAGAGGTCTTCGGCGCCGAGAAAGTTCTCCGACTCGCCGATCACCAGCCGCCCGACGCGGAACAGCAGCAGCGCCCCGGTGCACATGATGCAGGGACTGAGCGTGGAGGCGAACACGAGGTCGGGCCAGTCGCGCCGCCGGCCGGTGGCCCGGAGACAAGACATCTCGGCGTGGGCGGTGGGGTCGTCGTCTTGCACACGCCGGTTGTGGGCGGAGGCCAAGACCTCGCCGTCGGCGGTGCCGATCGCCGCCCCGATGGGGATCCCGCCTTCCGCGGCGGATTTGCGGGCTTGTTCGAGCGCCGCGTCGAGCAGCGCACGGTCCACGGCGGTCATGGCGTCGGTAGGCATGGCTCCGGTTATACCCTTCCGTCGTGACGATCGTTTACCTGCTAGCGCAAGCGCTGCTGGCCTGGGTCGTGTTGGGGTCCGCGGCCGTGGCCTGGGGCATGGCCCGTCCCAAGCGTGAGACCCCGGCCGTAGCCATGGCCCGGGGCCATCCGATCGACCCGGCCGACGTCGGCTTGACCGCCGAGTCGATGACATTCCGCTTGGCCAAGGGCGTTACGACGCCGGGGTGGGTGCTTACGGGCGGCGACCCGACCGGGCCGGACGTCGTGATGCTCCACGGGTTCAGCTCCAGCCGGTCCTCGGCGCTGCGGCGGGCCGCGTGGGTCGCGCCGTATGCCCGGCGGGTGGTGGCCTTCGACCAGCGCGGCGCCGGCGAGTCGTCGGCGGGCTGGTGCACGTTCGGCCGGCTCGAGTCCCAAGACGCCGCGGCCGTGGTCGAACAACTGCCCGCCCCGGAAGGTGCCACGGAAGCGGGATCGGCCCCCGTTCGTGAAGGCGCCGCGTCGGTGGTGCTCTACGGCTGGTCGATGGGCGCCCAGACGGCCGTGCTCGCCGCCGCCGACCGGCCCGACCTCTTCGCCGGCGTGATCGCCGAGAGCCCGTTCCACACGCGCGACGAGCCCGTGCAGATCCGGCTGCGCAAGCGCAAGCTGCCCGCCTGGCCCTGGGTCGAGTTCGGCGCCCTGCTCGTGCAAGCGATGGGCGGGTCCACGCCGTTCGATCGGGGCGACGACGCCGCCCGGGTGAACGCCCCTGTGCTGGTTGTGCACGGCGAAGACGACACCGTCTGCCTGCCCCACAGCGGCCGGCGCATCGCGGAGGCCGCGCCGCAAGGCCGGTACATCGGCGTGCCCGGCGCCCGGCACAACGACCTGCTCGACGTGGGCGAAACCGCCTATCGCGACGCGATCGCGGCGTTCTTCGCTAGTCTCCCCGCGGCCCCGGAGATGCGGCCCGCCCCCCCTCACGACCACGGCTCGCAACCGCCGCAAGCCGCAGACGCGCCGTCGCCATGACGCCTGCCGACCTCGCCGCGAAGATCGACCACACCGCCCTGCGGGCCGATGCGTCCGAAGCCGACGCGCTGCGGGTGGCCGTCGAAGCGGCCGAGCACGGCTTCGCCTCGGCCTGCGTCCACGGCCGGCACATCAAGGCGATCGCCCCGCGTCTCGCGGGCTCGCAATGTGTCGCCTCCGGCGTCGCCGGCTTCCCGCTGGGGGCCATGAAGCCAACGGTCCTGGCTATCGAAGCCGCGTCGCTCGCGAAAGACGGCGCCCAGGAGGTCGGCTTTGTTGCGCACGTCCCGCACCTGCTGGCCGAAGACGTCGACGCGGCCCGGGCCGACTTCGTCGAAGTCGTGAAGGCCTGCCGAGCGGTATCACCCGACGTCGTGGTGACGATGATCCTGGAGACGGCGGCGCGGAGGGCCGGCGTCGACGCTGCGCAAGGCGAGGCGCGCATCGCCGCGGGCTGCCGGGCGGCGCAGGAGTCGGGCTGCGACCTTGTGCAGACCAGCACCGGCTTCCACCCGGCTGGCGGGGCGAGCGCCCAAGCCGTCCAACTGCT
>JBCCXV010000081.1:0-8844 GCA_039191195.1 Planctomycetota bacterium | reverse complement strand
CTGACGCACAGTCGCTTTCGGCCGTTCTGTCGGGGCCCGGGGAAGCGCTCGATCTCGCGGTCGTGGTCTTGGGCGTCGTAGACGATGAGGCTGTTGCCCTGGCTGTTGCAGGGGTAGTAGCCGTAGACCACGCCGGGCGTGAGCACGCTTTCGTCGACCATCTGCTTCTTGAGGCGGTTGAGGATGGGCTTGACCTCGTATTCGAGCTGGTCGTCGTACTCCTGGGTGGACTTGTCGCCGCGGAGGAACTGCCACTGAGTCTTGAAGAGGGCCGACTCGTTGATGAACGGGTAGCAGGCCTGGAGGTCGACGCCTTCGACCACGCGCGATCCCCAGAACGGCGGGGTGGGCACGGGGTTGTCGCGGGCGACGTCGGACCGGCGCGTGTCATCACTACCCCCGGAACCGCCCCCGCCCCCGGAAGCCCCCCCAGTAGCGGCGCCGTTGGCAGCGGCGAGGTCCGCGGCGTCGCCGATGTTGAGGCCGGCCGGGGGCTTCTCGCCCGAGGAGGCAGGCGGTTCCGCGACGGCCGTGCCGCCTCTTCCGGAATCATCGCCCGCGGAAACCTGGGCTTCGGCGGCTTTGCGCTTCTCGGCTTTCTCGAGGAGCTCGGCCTTCTTGACGTCTCCGGCTTCGCGCTGCTCGGCGCGCTCGGCGATCTCGGCTTCGAGCTCGTCGCGCCGGCCGGTGCAGATGCGGTCCATGAGGCGCAGGCCCTCGAAGGCGTCGGTGCCGTGGTAGAGCGGGCCGTTGTAGACGTCGCGCAGGCGTCCCTCGCAGTACGAGCGGGCCAGGGCGGCGCCGCCGAGGATGACGACGGGGTCGAAGCCGCGGTCGTTCATCTCCTTGAGGTAGTCCTCCATCACGTTGACGGACTTCACCAGCAGGCCGGACATGCCGATGGTGTCGGCGCCGGTCTCTTGCCACTTGTCGACGATCTCGTTGATCGGCACCTTGATGCCGAGGTTGTAGACGGTATATCCATTATTTGTGAGAATGATGTCGACGAGGTTCTTGCCGATGTCGTGGACGTCGCCGCGGACGGTGGCCAGGACCATCGAGCCTTTGGATTGGCCGTCGACCTTCTCCATGTGGGGTTCGAGGTGGGCGACGGCGGCCTTCATGGTCTCGGCGGATTGGAGGACGAACGGGAGCTGCATCTGGCCGGAGCCGAACAGCTCGCCGACGGTCTTCATGCCGTCGAGCAGGTGGTCGTTGATGATGGCCAGCGGGCCGTAGGCGGGCAGGGCCTCGTCGAGGGTTTCGTCGAGGGCCTTCTTCTCGCCGTCGATGATGTGCCGGCGCAGTCTTTCTTCGAGCGGCAGCTCGGAGAGGTCCTGCTTCATCGACTGCGTGGTGGCGCCGTCGGGGAACAGCGAGATGAAGACCTGGAGGGCGTCGGTGGTGGTGCTGCCGTCGGGTAGTTCGACGGGCTCGGCGGGGGGGCGGTCGTAGAGCAGGTCGAGGGCGGCGTTCCACTGGGCCTCGTCGACGCGGTTCTTCGGCAGGATCTTCGAGACGTGCAGGATGGCGGAGGTCATGCCGGCCTGGACGAGCTCGAAGAGGAACACGCTGTTGAGCACCTGCCGGGCCGCGGGATTGAGGCCGAAGCTGATATTCGACAGGCCACAGGTGAGCTGGCACTTGGGGAAGCGCTCGGCGATGAGGCGCGTGCCTTCGATGGTCTCGAGGCCCGAGCGTTTGTCTTGCTCCATCCCGGTGCTGACGGGCAGCACGAGCGGGTCGAACATGAGGTCTTCTTCGGCCAGGCCGTATTTGTTGACGGCCAGGTCGCGCATGCGCTCGGCGATGGCGAGCTTGCGCTCGCGGGTGCGGGCCATGGCGTTTTCGGGGTCTTCGTCGATGGTGCCCAGGACCAGGCCGGCGCCGTAGGTCTTGGCGAGCTTGCACATCTGGGCGAACTTCTCTTCGCCGTCTTCGAGGTTGGCCGAGTTGATGATGCACTTGCCGCCGGCGCGCTTGAGGCCGGCCTCGATGGTGTCGGGCTGGGTGGAGTCGAGCATGAGCGCGGCGTTGACCTGGTTGACCAGCTTGCCGACGACGGTGTCCATGTCTTTGGCGTTGTCACGGCCGGCGTAGTCGACGTTGACGTCGACCACGTGGCTGCCCTCGCGCACCATCTCCCGGGCGAGCGACATGATCTCGTCCCAGTCTTCTTCTTCGAGCAGTCGCTTGAACTTGCGGGAGCCCGAGGCGTTGGTGCGCTCGCCGATGTTGAGGGTGGTGTTGTCCTGGCGGTAGTCGACGGCGCCCATGAGGGACGAGCACTGTGGGCGGTAGGGCTTCTTCTTGGCGTCGGCGGGCGGGGTGTCGGCGCCGATGGTCTGGACCAGGGCCTTGATGTGGTCGGGCGTGGTGCCGCAGCAGCCGCCGATGATGTTGAGTCAGTAGCGCTGCGTGTACTCGGCCACCTTCTCGGCCAGGGGTTCCGGACCGAGGGGGAAGACGGTTTGGCCGTCGACGAGTTGCGGCAGGCCGGCGTTGGGCAGGAGCGAGAGCTTGCGCCGCCAGTGGTCGCCGAGGTAGCGGACGTGTTCGCCCATCTCGACCGGGCCGGTGGCGCAGTTCATGCCGAGGCTGTAGACGGGGAAGTCGCGCAGGGCGGCGACGCAGCCGGCGATGTCGGTTCCGACGAGGGTGGTGCCGAACTGCTCGATGGTCACCTGGACCATGATGGGGATGTCGCCGGTGATCTCGTGGTCGTCGCCGTAGTCGAGCGCGGGTTCGAGGCCGGCTTCCTTGAGCGCGCTCACGCAGGCGTTGACGGCGCACTTGACCTGGAGGATGTCTTGGCAGGTCTCGAGGAGCAGGGCGTCGGCCCCGCCGGCGATGAGCCCGCGGGCCTGCTCGCGATAGCTGTGAAAGAGGGTGTCCCAGTCGATCTGGCCGAGGGTGATGAGCTTGGTTCCCGGGCCCATGGAGCCCACGACGAACTTGGGCCGTTCGTGGGTGGCGAACTTGTCGCAGGCGGCGCGGGCGACCTCGGCCCCGATCTTGTTGAGCTCGAAGACCCGGTCCTCCAGGTCCTGATCCTCCATCGTGTGCGTGCTGGCGTTGAAGGTGTCGGTTTCGACCGCGTCGGAGCCGGCCTCGAGGAACGTTTCGTGGATGCCCTGGATCAGCTCCGGCCGGGTCAGGAGCAGGACCTCGGTGCAGTTTTCCCGGCCGAGGTAGTCGTCTTCGAGCGAGAGGTCGGGCAGGTTGTGGATGGAGGTGCCCATCGCCCCGTCGAGGAACAGGACGCGCTTGCGGGCTTCACGGGCGAAACGGCTCATGGCGGGCTCGGATCGGTGGGCGGGGCCGTCGTCTTGGCCGCTTGCCCAGAGTATGGCGTAGCGGGCGCTCCCCCCAGCAGGTGTGTCGGGACATCTGGCGTGAAGCTGGAGTATATGCACTCATCCGGATGTTCGGATGTACTTTAAGACTATTATCTTAAGTATCTATAGATATTAACTTTAGGTATTGTACCTGGGCTTTGCGCGATGGAAATCAGTCTCGTCGTGCGGACGAGGCTCGCGCGGCTCGGGTGGCGATGCGTGGTGGTTCAGGCGCCGTTGGACGTGGCGCCCGCGGGCGGGGCGACCAGGAATCGCAGGAAGGCGGGGGCGACCTGGGCCCACTCCTGTTCGTTCTGGCCTTCCTCGGCGGGGGCGACCTGCACCTCGGCCAGCCCGGCGGCCTTCATGGCGTCGCCGAGCTCGGCGTGGTCGATCCAGGCCTCGACTTCGGACCAGGCGGCGCCGCTCCAGGCGATGGCGTCGAGCATCTCGGGGGTGGAGCCCCACTGGGTCGGCGCCAGGGCGACGACCTTGCCGAAGACGCCGGGGTGGCTCTCGACGATGTGGAAGTTGATGACCGCGCCCATGCCGGCGCCGACGAGCGCGGTGTGGGCCGGGCCCGTGCGGGTGCGGTAGGTCGCGTCGATCAGTGGCTTGGCCTTGTCGACCACGAACGCGGCGTAGGCCTTGGCCTTGGCGGTGGTGGGGTCGAACTCTTCGGTGCGTTGTTCGGTGTTGCCGAGGCCGACGAGGATGAACGGTCCGGTTTCGCCGGCGAGGATCATGTCGTGGGCGGTTTCGTCGAGGCGCCACTCGTAGCCCTGGTAGGAATCGGCGACGTCGAAGAGGTTCTGCGCGTCTTGCACATAGATCACCGGGTACCGGCGTTCGTCGTCGGACTCGTAGCCCGGGGGCAGCCAGACGACGAGGTCGCGCGGCAATTCGAGGCCGGCGCCGGGCTGCTTGGGGTGTTCGCGGAACGTGCCGGTGCGGGTGGTGACGGTGGGATCGACCTGGCCCTTGTCGACCCATTCGGCGACGGAGATGGCGACGGTTTCGGCCTCGGCGGCCTTGACCGTGCGGTTGGCGAGCTCTTGGTCGCCGGCGGCCTGCTCGACGGTATTCCACTGGCCGCGGGTGACCTTGTATTCGTACTCGACGTTGTTGACCAGGTCGATCTGGACCGAATGCGTGCCGTCGTCGTTGGCCTGGAGGGGTACGCCGTCGGCCTCCCAGGACCCGAGGGTGGCGGTGGAGCCCGACAGGTAGAGGCGCTGGTTGGCCGGGGTCCCTTCGGGCACGGTGATGACGAAGGTGACCGGGACGGTCTGCTTGGCCTCGGCGAGCGCGTCGCGTGACCCGCTGGCGGCGCGTTTGTCTTCCATCACGGCCTTGGCGTACCAGGCGCCGGCCCCGCCGATGGCCAGGGAGAACAGCGAGACGACGACAACGAGCGGCTTCTTCATGGCGTGAATCCTCGGCGTGTTGGCCGGTCGTAAGGGAAGGCCTGGGGTCGGCGGGGCCCTCGGGCACGCGCCCGCCCGACCCCGAACCCCGTTATTGGCCCAGTGTACCGCGGCGCCGCAGGGCTCCCAACGGCGGCGCGGGCTTCGTAGCGTGGCGTCATCCTTTGAGCCCGGACGACGCCCCGGTGTCGACGAAGTACCGCTGGGCGGCGAAAAACAGCACGATGCAGGGCAGCATGGTCACGAAGCTCGCGGCCATGAGCATCTGCACGTCGGACACGCCGTACTGGCCGTTGAACGCGTTCAGGGCCAGGGCGAGCGTGCGCATCTCCGGGGCGCTGAGGTAGATCAGCGGGCCCAGGAAGTCGTTCCAGGTGAACATGAAGGTGTAGATGGCGACGATGGCGATCACCGGCGTGGATAGCGGGAGCATCAGCCGGCTGTAGATCATGAGGTTGCTGGCGCCGTCGATGCGGGCGGCCTCGACCAGCTCTTCCGGCACCTGGCTGAAGAACTGGCGGAACATGAAGACGTAGAACGGCGTGCCCAGCCACATGGGCAGCACCAGCGGCCAGATCGTGTCGATCATCCCCAGGTTCCGGAAGCCGATGAACAGCGGGATCATGCTCACCTGGGGCGGCAGCATCATCGTCGAGAGCATCAGCAGGAACAGGAAGTTGCGCCCGCGGAACCGGAAGCGCGCGAAGCCGAAGCCGACCAGGCTCGACGAGATGATCTGCCCGAGCACGCTGAGCGTGGTGATGACCGTGGTGTTGGCCAGGGCGTTCATGAAGTCCATGCGCTCGAGCGACTGGGGGTAGTTGTCCCAGCGGGGCGTGAGCCCGCGGACGACTTCGTCTTGACCGACAACGAAGGTGTCGCCGATGCGGGGCTGGGCCCGGTCGGGCGGCGGGGCGGGTTCGCCCTCGGCGAGTTCGAGCGGGGGCAGGGCCGCGTCGCCGGCTTCGATCTTGATCCGCACGGTGCCGGCGTCGTCGTCCTGCTCGCTTACCGACACCTCGAAGCGCCCGGACTCGAACTCGGCGTACGAGGCCAAAGGCAGGAGCGTGGGCGGGATCTTGCTCGCCTCGGCCTCGGTCTTGAGGCTGTTGCTGAGCATCCAGTAGAAGGGCACTAGCAGCAGGAGCGCGCCGAACACCAGCAGGCCGTACGTCAGATAGACGGCCGGGTCTCGGGGCTTGCGGGCTCGTGGCGGGGCGGTGGGCATGGATTCCGTTGGGGGTTCCGTGGGGTTACTTGAGGCCTTCGTAGTGGACCCACTTCTTGCTCGATCGGACCACGACCAGCGTGAGGGCTAACAGCACGACGAACAGCACCCAGGCCATCGCCGAGGCGTAGCCCATCTTGTGGAACTCGAAGGCTTCTTGGTAGAGCTTGAGGACGTAGACGAGGGTGGCGTTGCCCGGCCCGCCTCCGGTCATCACGTAGACCTGGGTGAAGATCTGGAACGAGCCGATCACGCCCATGACCAGGTTGAAGAAGATCAGCGGGCTGAGCATGGGGATGGTGATGGTGAAGAACTGGCGGACGCGCCCGGCGCCGTCGATCCGGGCGGCCTCGTAGAGCGACCCCGGGATGCCCTTGAGGCCGGCGAGGTAGATCACCATGCCGGCGCCGACGCCCCAGAGGGCCATGATCACGAAGGCGGGGATGGCGAAGACCTCGGCGTCGATGCCGAACCAGTCGGGCGAGGCGATGTCGAGCAGGCCGATGGTCGCGTCGAGGATGCGGTTGAGGATGCCCTTCTCGCCGTCAAAGATCATGACCCACAGGGTCGCCAGCGCCACGCCCGAGACGACCGACGGCACGAAGAAGATCGTGCGGAACACCGCGATGCCCTTGACCGCCTGGTTCATCAGCACGGCGACGAGCAGGGCGGCGACCTGCAGGATCGGCACGGCCAAGGCCGCGTAGTAGAAGGTCACCCAGAGGCTCTTGAGGAAGCTGGCGTCGGCCGTGAACAGGTGCTGGAAGTTCGCCAGGCCGACGAACTCGGCGCTGCCGAGCGGCCGCATGCTGGTCCACCGTGAAAGCGACAGCAGCAGCGACACCAGCATCGGGCCGAAGGTGAGCACGACGAAGCCGATGAGCCAAGGGGAGATGAAGATCCAGCCGGCTCGCTCTTGGGCGCGGTCGATGGCGCCGAGCTTCTCTCTGCGGAGCCAGAAGAAGAGGATGGCCACGGCGACGAACAGCACGCCCGCGGCCGTGCCGCCGACCCAGTCCCAGGGCATGGTGGGGAACTCGGCGTTGCGCAGCGGGGCGTTGAGTTCGGCCAGCCAGCGGGCCTCGGTGTTCTGGGCCGCTTCGGCGGGGCTCTGGCGGTTGAGCCGGATGGCCTGGTCGACCTCTTCCTGCATGATGCGGGCGAACTGGGCCTCTTCGGGCATCTGGCCCAGCCGGGCTTTGTCGATCAGGTCGAGGAACAGCTGCGCGTTGTTCGGCGCCATGCCGGGGTTGAGGAAGTCGTTGGACTCGGCGATTTCGCGGATGCACGGGATGGCGAGGCCGGACTTGGCGGTGAGCTGCTGGCCCTGGGGCCCGCAGAGGAACTTGAGCAGGCGGTAGGCCTTGTCGGGGTGCTCGGTCTGGGCCGACATCGACCAGGCGACGGTGGCGATGGCGCTGACCTCGTCCGCGCCCGGGCGGGTGGGCGCGGGCACGACGTCCCACTCGAAGTTGTCGATGGAACGGAAGCGCGGGGTGCGCCACCGGCCGATGGGCCCGACCATGCCGATGCGCCCGGTGAAGAACTCTTGCTCGCCGAGGCCCTGGGCGTCGCCGGTGGTGGCGTTGTAGACGGTCTGGTTGTCGAAGCGGACCCGGCGGACCATGTCCATCGCGGCGACGGCTTCGGGCTCGCCGAGGCGGAGCTTGGCGAAGTCGACGCCGTCGAAAAAATCTCCGCCGAACGACCAGACGATCTGGCGGAGCACGTCGGGCCAGGAGGCGAGCACGGCGCCGTAGACCTTGCCGCCGGGGTCTTGGAGGGCCGAGATCTTTGCGCAGGCGGCCTCGAACTCGTCCCAGGTCCAGCCGTCGTAGGGCACGTCGACGCCGGCCCTGCGGAACAGGTCGACGTTGACGTAGAAGAGCATGGTGGTGAAGTCTTTGGCGACGCCGTAGAGCGGGCCCTTGCCGACCTGTTGGCCGTCGAACTGGAAGGCGTTGATGACCACGGGGTAGAACGAGTCGACCCAGGGGTCGCCGGCTTGGCGGTCGGTTTCGACGGGTTCGTCGAGCGGGGCGAGCAGGCCCATGCGCGAAAGCTTGGGCAGCATCTCGGACTTGAGATAGAACAGGTCCGGCGGGTCGCCGGCGGCGAAGAGGGTGTGGAGCTTAGCGTCGTAGTCGCTGGCGTGGACCCGGTTGATGCGGATGTCGGGGTTTTCGGCCTCGAAAGCGCGCACGAGCTGCTCGACGATCTCGACCTCGGCGTTGTCGCCCCAGTGCAGGATCGTCAGCTCGGTTCGGGTGTCGGTGCGGTTCACCTGCCAGCGGTCGTAGGTGCGCTTGGACACGTGCACGAACGACCAGACCACCACGAGGACGGCGGCGAGGGCGAGCAGGATGCGTGCGGCTTTGGCGAGGGTCACTTCAAAGAACCGGGGCGGACCATCACGGAGACGGCGTAACGAGGTTGTGTGATCTTGAGCTGGCCGTTCTCTGCGGTCAGCAGCGCGGCGCCTTGATCGATGCGGAGCGTCGGCCGCGCGTCGGGTGCGTCGGACTTCGGCGAGACTTTCGCCGAAGCCGCGAGGTCAACAAACACCCTGCCGTGGTCGTCGTCGGCCACGTCGAAGGCGATGGTGGCCGGACGCGGGCTGCGGTTGATGACTACATAGACCCGCTGGTCATCGAGCGAGCGTTCGAACACCAGCACGCCGCCTTCGTCGGGCGCCAGAACCGTGCGGTAGAGGCCCCGGCGTAGTGCGGGCACGGCTTGGCGCAGCGCGATCCACTTCTGGTAGTGCTCGAACAGCGACGGCCGGAAGCGGACCTCGGGGTCCTCGTACGGCTCGAGGTCTTGCCAGACCATGGGCATGCGGTTGGACGGG
>JBCCXV010000080.1:0-8873 GCA_039191195.1 Planctomycetota bacterium | reverse complement strand
GTCGTCCACCGCGACGTCAGCCCCGCCAACCTCATGCTCAACCCCGACGGCCGACGCCTGGTCGTCATGGACTTCGGCCTCGCACGCCCCGGCGCCGGACAGGCCGACGTCACCGCGCCAGGCGGGTTCGTCGGCAAGTACCGCTACGCCGCCCCCGAGCAGCTCGCCGGCCAAGAGATCGGCCCGCCCGCCGACGTCCGCGGACTCGGCGTCACCCTCTGGGAACTCCTGACCCGCCGAAGGCTCTTCGCCCAAGGCGAAGACGCCCGCGCCATCACCGCCCTGGTCCACGAGCGCGACGTACCCGCCCTCCGCGCCGTCGTCCCCGACGCCGACCGCGACCTCGAAGCCATCGTCGCCCAGGCCGTCCACCGCGACCCCAACCAGCGCACCGCCAACGCCGGCGAGCTCGCACGCCACCTCCGCCTCTACCTCGAAGGCCGTGCGCTGCCCATCCGCCAACCCGGCCTCGGCGAACTCGCCCTCCGCTGGGCCCGCGAACACCAGCCCCTGGTCACCGGCGCCGCGGCCGTCGGCGTCGTCGCCGCCTCCATCCTCACGTGGTCGTTCTGGAAACTCGAAGACAAAAACCAAGCCCTCCAGCAGACCAACAAGCAACTCGTGGCCAGCCGCGACCAGGCCCAGACCAACGCGACCACCGCACGGCAGCTCGCCACCACGCTCTTCACCCGCGTCAACGACTCGCCGCTCTTCCAGGCCGCGCTGCTCACCGCCGACCACCGCAACCTCCTGCGCGACCTCATCGCCGACTACCAGACCCTCCTCGCCGACCGCCTCGGCGAAGACGCCGACAACGCCGAGCAGGCCGCGCGCATCCGCCTCGCCCTCGCCGCCGCCCAGACCCAGGCCGACGACTTCACCGGCGCCCAAGACACCCTCGAACGCGCCGCCCAAACCATCGAACGCGTCGCCGACCCCGCCATCCGCAGAGACCTCGCCCTCGACCGCCGCCTGCTCGCCATGGAGCGCCGCCTCGCCGCCGGCCAGGCCGACACCGACCCCCAGGCCATCGCACGCTTCGCCCAAGACCTCTACGCCGGCTCCGACGCCAGCCCGCCCCTGCCCCGGCCCGAAACCCTCCTGGGCAACATCGCCCCCACCAACCCCGACGACACCGGCCCCACCCACCCCGACTGGCGCCGCACCGCGCAGACCGAGCGCCTGCTCGCCCGCCTCTACCGCACCGTCGCCCAAGACGACGACGAACTCCGCCACCGCCACCACGCCCTGCTGCTGTTCCAGATACGCCACGAAGCCCTGACCCGCCAGCCCGCCGAAGACGGCCCCACGCCCGCCCAGCGCGCCGCGCTCGCCGAGGCCCGCTACGACTGGCGCCGCGCCGCCCTCGAACTCAGCCGCAGCTACCAGGCCGTCGGCCAGCCCCAACTCGCCCACGCCACCGCCGTCGAGGTCGAACCGCGCGACCTCCAAGCGCTGTCGCCCGCCCAACTCGCACGACTGGGCCCGCTCGACCAGCTCATCGTCGCCGAGGCCTGGAGCCAGCGCGCCGACACCCAACCCCCGGCGCCGCAAGAAGACCCAGACAACCGCCTCGTCCTCGCCGCCGCCGCCTACCGCACCGCCCTCAGCCTCACCGACCAAGCCCCCGACGACGCCCGCCCGCGCCTGGTCGCCTTGCGCAGCGCCGCCACCCTCGCTTGGCTCAGCGCCGACCGAATCCGCAAAGCCGGGGCGCTCGACGCCGACGACCCCGCCGAGACCCTCGACGCGTTCCCGCCGCCCCCGGTCCCGTCTTCAGCGCGCGTCGAACTGCAACAACTAGCGCTGCAAGCCCGGGCCAAGGTCGCCGTGCGCCAGGGCGCCGCCGCCGAAGCCCGGTTGCAGGCGGGCGACCCCGCCCCCGCGCCCGACCTCGCCGACGCCCGCGCACAGCTCGCACACGCCACAGGCGCACTGCTCGTCCTCACGGCCGAGGCCCAAACCCTCGCCGCCGCACACCCCGAGCGCCTCAGCACCCTGCAAGACGAAGCCGACATCGCCCGCAGCGCCGCCTACAGCCTCTACCTCCTCCAGGCCTACAACCCCGAGGCCGCCGAGGCCCTCGCCCTCCAACACGCCGGCGAATACTCCGCCACCCCCGTCGTCGACGCCTACCAGCGGTGCCTCGACCTCATCGACGAACTGCGCAACCGCCGCGACGCCCGCGACCTGGCCCCCAACCCCCGCGTCGCCATGCTCGAAGCCCGGGCCCGCTACGACTACGCCCGGGTCCTCGAACCGCTCCGCGCCCGGGCCAGCCAGCGCCAAGGCGAACGCAACCAAGCTCAGGCCCGCGCGCTCGCCAGCGAGCAAACCGGCCAACTCCAACGCGCCGCCGACACGCTCGTCCCGTTCCAAGAACCCTTCGACTACATCCAAGTCGACGGCCTCTTCGAGCAACGCGCACGCATCGACAGCGCCCGCGGCATCTTCCTCACCCGCAACGGCGACCCCGTCGAAGGCCTCATGGCCATGGTCGAAGCCGAACGCGGCCTCGCCCAGATCCGCGCGTACAGCAACCCCGCCTACGCCCAAGCCCTCGCGCAACAACTCGACCAACTCGGCTACAGCGACCTCGTCGTCAGCCTCGCCAAGCTCGCGCCATCGCTCACCGACTCCCAACGCCAAGCGCTCACGGCGCCGCTGTCCGCCCTCGAACGCTTCGCCGAGCTCCGCGAACGCCCCGGCGGCGTCCAAGACCTCCGCGACGCGCTCACCGCACCGCCGCAGTAACCTCACCCGCATGACCGAACGGCCGAAACGCTGGAACGCCCTCGGCGACGCCGGCGTCATCTACGCCGACCTCTCCGGCTACTCCCAGCTCGTCTACCAGTGCGCCAGCGACCCCGAAAGGCTCGACCGCCTCGCCCTCGGCATGGCGCGCCTCCTCCAGCACGACCCCGCTCGCCAACCCGACGTCGAGATCGAGGGATACGCCGGCGACGGCTTCGTCGCCCTCTGCCTCGGCGATAAGCCCGCGCGACAGGCCTACGGCTTCGCCCAAGACCTCCACCAGCGCTTCCACCAACACGCACGACCCCTGCTCATGGACCTGGGCTTCCGCGTCGACGTCCGCCTCCGCACCGCTTTCGACGTCGGCAAGGCCTACCGCGTCTCCCTCGACGACGCCCACGACGACACAGCTTCCGGCGGCGCTCCCGGGGGCCGCACCGTCCTCATGTCCGAGAGCGCCATCATCGCCGCCCGCATCGCTTCCGGACAGTGCTGCCGACGCTTCGGCGCCGCCATGTCACGCCGCGCCTACAAACGCCTGCTCATGGCCGGCGGCCAAGACATCCGCGAGCCCGACGAGGTCATCCTCGACCGCAACCGCTTCCCCGAACCCATCGACGTCTACCGCCTGCACAAAGCCGAAGCCGCCCGAATCGACGCTTAAACGCACTTGCCGGCCACCCCGCACCCCCCAAACCGCCCCGTTCCACTTCCGCTGCAAAAAACGGCAACGCCAGCGACCGTCGCACGATGACATGGGGAAGCCGCCGCCGCGCGGTAATCTGCGACGGGTTCAGCCCGTCTTGCCCTTGCACAGACCACCCGACAAGCGGGTTGGATCAGGAGACCACGCCATGAACAACCGATCGCCGCTGACCCCCATCCGCACCGCAGGCCTGTGCCTCGGGCTCACCCTCGCCGCCACCGGCTGCCAGTCCAACGAGCCCGTGGTCGACCGCAGCTACCAGACCAACATGATCTCCGCGGTCACCGCCACCAAGGCCATCAACTTCAACGACCCCGACAGCATCGAGCAGGCCAAGACCCTCATCAACGCCGCCAGCAGCTCCGCCGAGACGCCCGGCCAGGTCCAGGCCGTCCAGAGCCTCCGCTTCGTCGTCGCCGGCGCCGAGGCCATGGGCCAGGGCAAGGGCGAAGACGCCGTCGAGTACTGGAAGCAGATCCCCAACGACGACCTGCGTATCGACCTCATGCGTAAGGCCCAAGAGGCCGGGCTCCTCACCAACCGGTAAGCCCGCAAGCACCCACTTCCCAAGATCCCAAACGATCCAGACCAGGAGACATGCCGTGATGGCTACCAACCGAAACCGTTTCCGCACCGGGGCCCTGATCGCCGCCGTGGTCACCGCCGGCTGGGCCGTGGACGCCTCGGCTCAGATCAGCCGCCGCGAAGCCTCCGACCCCGCCCCCGCCGCCGCCGTCGAAGAAACGCCGGCCGCCACCGAGACCAACGGCTCGCCCGTGATCCGGCGCAACTCCAGCGCCACCGGCGACCAGACCGCCCTCGAAGGCTACAACTTCCAGCAGGTCTTCACCCAGATGCGCAGCTCGGTCAACCCCCTGCAGCGCGAGATGAACAGCAGCTTCAAGGACTTCGGCGAAGCCGTCGAACGCGCCGAGAAGCTCCTCGAAGACGGCAAGACCGAAGAAGCACTCGAGGAATACACCGTCGCCATCGAGAACGTCCTCCGCGTACGCGACGACGTCCTCGACCCCATGTGGGAAGCCCAGGGCTACCTCGGCGAACAGACCTCTTACGTCCGCGGACGACTCGGCGAAGCCATCGAAGCCGGAGACAACGCCGGCGACGACGAGGCCGAAGACCCCGCCCAGCGCAGCGAGCGCATGCTCGACATGATCGCACGCCAGGTCGCCGCCGAGAAGGACCCCGTCCGCCAGAAACGCCTGGTCATGCAGTACCGCACGCTCCGCGAGATCGCCCGGGTCCGCCAGGCCTCGCAGCGCCTCACCCCCAACCAGCGCAAGCTCTGGGACAACGTCCTCCGCGTCCTCGACGAGGTCTCCCTCGCCCACCAGCAGGTGATCCTCAACACCGAGCTCCTGTTCGTCCGCTTCGAAGCGGCCGGCCAGTCGCTCAACGACAACCTCACCCTCATGGAAACCATGCGCGGCGCCAAGGACCTGCTCGGCCTCGTCGACCAGGCCGGCGGCGAAGCCGGAGCCATGGCCCAATTCGGCGACGAGCTCTCGTCCATGCAAAACCGCCTGGACCGCTTCAACGGCAACATCGAGGCCGCCTTGGATGACTCCATCACCGACCTCGAAGGCGCCATCGACGCCGTCGCCGGCCCCGACGCCCTCGACCGCGGCCCCGCCGCCGTCGAAGACCTGGGCGACGACGAACTCACCCGACGCATCCGCGAAATCGAAGCCCGCGAGGGCGGCCAGTAATCCTCGCCCGCCCCGCCGTCCGATCCTCCCCTAAGCACCCCTTACACGGAGACACCCCGTGAAACGCTCGCTCTTCAAACTCGCCCACTCCCCTGCCCTGGCCTTGGCGATCGTCGCCGGCGCCACGGCCGCCGCCCCCGCCCCCGTCGTGTCGGCCCAATCCGCCGACCTCGAACGCGACATCGAACGCCGCAAGGCCGCCGAAGACCGCGAGTTCTCCAAGCTGCTGGCCGAACGCAACAAGCTCTACCGCCAGCTCTACGACCTCGACGCCAAGGCCGCCGCCGAGCTCGCCGCCGGCCGCGAAGCCCTCACCGTCAACGCACAGCAGGCCCAGATCCAGGACAAGATCGACCGCAGCGAGTTCCGCCTCGGCGTCCTGGCCATCCGCCTCGACCGCGCCATCCCCGACCCGCCCAGCGACTCCAACCAGAGCCTGGTCGCCCCCGACAACAACGAGCCCTACCGCGCCAACTTCGATCGCGGACGCAGCCGCGCCGTCGCCCTGCTCCAACGCAAGACCGAACAGGTCCTCAAGAGCATCGACTACGGCCCCCTGCTCCGCTCCGACGGCTAAACCCCAAACCCTCCCCGGCCCCGGGCCCCACAAGGCTCGGGGCCGCTTCGCGCGCCCCCCGGAACCACCCCGGAACCGCACCCGGTCCTTCTCTCGGAAGCCTCCCCGGAAACTCCCCATGATCCGCACCTGGTTCGACGCCGGCGGACCGGTCATGTGGCCCCTGCTCGCCTGCTCGGTCGCGCTCATCGCCGTACTCATCGAACGCTTCTGGACCGTCGGACTCGTCGGCGGCCTCGGCGGGGCCGACCTCTCCGAACAGGCACGCCACGCACACCGCCGCGTCCTGCCCTTCTTCACCGAGGTGCCCCCCGCCCTCGGCCTGCTTGGCACCGTCATCGGCCTCGTCCAGTCCTTCGCCCTGCTCGAAGGCGACGACGTCCAAGGCGGCATCGGCGCCGGCCTCGCCCAAGCCTGCACCACCACCGTCTTCGGCCTCATCATCGCCATCACCGCCTCCATCGGCGGATACGCCCTCAGCTGGATGCTCGGACCCGAAGCCGCCGACCAGCCCGACGCGCAGGCCGGCCGCGCCGCCGCGCCCCAAGCCCCACGACCCGCCGGCATCCCCTCGTTCAACCTCTCCAGCGCCGGACCCGTCGAAGGCCCGGCCTACCCCGAAGCCCGACCGGGCTACGCACCGGCGACCCAGGTCCACGTCCACGTCCAGCCCGGCGCCCCCGGAACGCCCGCCCCCGGAACCCCCGTCCCCACCCCACCCGATAGCGCGCCCCCCGCCGCCATCCCCGCCCAGCCCGCGCCCGCCGACGACGACCCCACCAAACGACCCCCCGACACCGGGAGCGGCGCATGAACAACTCCTTCGTCGACTTCCTGTTCATCCTGCTCTGCGCCCTGGTCGTGACCCTCTCCAAGTCCGTCGAGGTCGGACAGGTCGAAACCGCCCCCGCCAAGGTCTCCGAGGGCCAGTCCGCCAAGGTCGACCAGGCCCGCAGCGAACCCTTAGTCGTCCAATCCGACGGCGTGTTCTTCCGCGACGCCCCCCACCCCGACGCCCAGACCGCCCTCGCCGACGTCGACATGGGCACCACCCTCCTGCTCATCGCCGGCTCCGAAGACGTCGCCCACCAGCGCGTCATGACCGTCTGGTCCGACCTCACACGCCAAGGCCGCCGAGTCCAGTTCGGCGTGCGCGAGCAAGCCCCGGAGAACACCCCGTGAACCGATGGGTCCTCGCCATCGCGCTGGTCATCTCCGCCACCGGCCACCTGATCGCCTACCGCTTCTGGCCCGAGCCCGAGCCCAAGGCGCCCGGCCCCACGGTCTTGGCCGTCTCCGTCCAAGAGCTGCCCCCCCCGGAAACCCCCGAACCCGCCCCCGAAGCGGCGCCCGAGGCCGCACCCACCCCCGAGCCGCAGCCCGAGCGCGAACCGGAACCCGAGCCCCAACCCGAGCCTGAACCCGAACCCGAGCCCGAGCTCAACACCGAGCCCGTCGAAGACCTCGGCGCCGCCGCCGGCGCCGGCCAAGACCCAGGCCCCACCGCCGAGCCCGTCCCGACCCCCGAACCCGAGCCCGAACCAACCCCCGACCCCACGCCGACGCCCGAACCCACCCCCGACCCGCCCGCGAGCGACATCCCCTCGGTCACCCCCGACGACCCCGGCCCCACCCTCGCCGACAGCGCCAGCACCGGCCAGCCCGAGCCCGCCGAAACCACCAACGAACCCACGCCACAACCCATCGAGCCCACCGCCGACGAGGGCGTCCGCGCCGAAAGCTCCGGCGGAGACGACACCCCCGACCGCATCGGCTCCGGCGGCGACGCCGAGTTCGAGATGCGCTGGGCCCTCAACCCCAACGAACTCGCCGCGCTCCAAGCCTGGGGCCAGGTCACCATGGTCATCGCCACCGGGCAAACCATCGCCGACGAAGTCCAGGTCGATAACGCCGGCCGATGGACACGCCAGCGCATGACCACCCGCCAACAAAACAAACGATGGGCCGCCCAAAGCGGACTCGCCGACTCCGCCTCCATCGCCCGACGCTACGGCCTGCGACTCGAAAGCGGCGAGTTCCTCATGTGGATCATCACCAGCCGCGTCGTCAACGCCGCCTCCTTCGAGATCGACGACACCCTCCAAGCCCAACGCGCCACCCGCGACGACTTCCAGGTCGCCTTCCTCTCGCTACGCCAACTCGCCGACGGCCGATTCGAGCCCGTCCTCAACGACCTGCGATGACCCCGCCCCACGCCGCGACCGCCTTCCCCTTCCCCCCGCCCAGCGGCCCCGCCTCCGAACCGCGCATCGCCCAAGCCCTCGCCGACGGGGTCGCCAAACTCGCCGCCGCCGAAGGCTCCCTCCTGGTCTGCGACGACCGCGCCGGCGACCTCGTCTTCGCCGTCAGCGTCGGGCCCCACGCCCACCAGCTCGCCGGCCTCCGCCGATCCATCGACGACGGTCTCGTCGGCCTCGCCGCCTCCTTCGGACAGGCCCAGATCAGCAACGCCGTCGCCATCGACCCCGGCTTCGACCCCGGCGTCGACCAAGAGGTCGGCTCCACCACCCGCAGCATGCTCGCCGTGCCCGTGGTCACCCCCGAGGGCGTCGTCGCCGTCCTCACCGCCCTCAACCGCGAAGGCGGGTTCGCCGCCGACCACCTCGCCTACGGCCAGGCCCTGGCCAAGCACCTCGCCGACCTCTGGACCCACCCCGACACGCCAGACAAACCCTCGCTTTCTCAAGAACAACAGGACCCCGGCGGATGAACGACGCCCTGCTCGACCGCATGGGCCACGCCACCGGCCGGGGCGTCACCGTCGCCGTGCTCGACACCGGCGTCGACCCCGCCCACCCCTGGGTCGGCCCGGGCGTCGACCGACACCACGTCGTCTCCACCACCCACCCCGCTCCCGGCGAGCCCATCGACCCCGCCGACCTCCGCGTCGAAACCTGCACGCAAGACGACGAACCAGACCCCATCGGCCACGGCACCGCCGTCGGCAGCCGCCTACGCCTGGTCGCCCCCGACTGCCGCCTCGTCTCGATCCGCGTCCTCGGCCGCGGCGGCGCCGGCTCCGCCGCCGCCCTCACCGCCGCCCTCCGCTGGCTCACCGCCCAACCCGTCCACATCGTCAACCTCAGCC
>JBCCXV010000079.1:0-9016 GCA_039191195.1 Planctomycetota bacterium | reverse complement strand
GTTGGGTACGGCCAGGGGGGCGCCGTGTCCGGAGAAGAAGATGACGGCGGTGTCGTCTCGTGAGAGCCCGCGGAGGCCGCGGGTCATGGCGGAGACGATGTTGCGGCGTGTGGCCTGGTCGTCTTGGAGGGTGATGCGTCGGCCGGTGACGCCGAGGCCGGTTTCGAGAGCGTCGAGGACGGCCTGTGCGTCGTCGACGGCGTAGCGGAGGGGCGGGATGCCGCTGGTGGAGTTGTACTGCTCGACGCCGATGGACAAGACGTGGACCTGCCCGGCGGGGTTGCGTCGTTCGACGGTGACGTCGAGGGGTGTGGACTCGCCTTCGTCGTCGGTGGCGACGATGCGGATGTCGTTGTCGCCGAAGCGGGTGAGGGGGGCGGCGAAGGAGAACTGCTGGAAGCCGCGCGAGCCCGCGCCGGGTTCGTCGGTGCGTGCGGGGGCGAGCTCGGGGTCGGCGGTGGAGATGCGGCGGAAGCCGAAGCCGGCTTTTTGGGTTGAGGGGTCGATTTCGTTTCCGTTGACCCAGAAGCGGATGGACTCGACCTCGCCGTCGTCGAAGACGAATCCGTCGATGATGATCTGGGGCTCGGCGGTGCTGGGGATGTCTTGGACGGGGACGGTCAAGACGATCTGCGGCCTGCGGTTCTCGCGTGGCTCCACGGTGGGCACGGCGATGGAGCGGTCGGCGGCGTAGCGCTCGGCCTCGAGCTCCTCGAGTTTGGCCTGGCGGTCGTCGAGGTCGGCCTCGGACTTGCGTAGGGCTTCGAGCTGGGCGTCGATGTCGGCCTGCTTGGCCTGACGGTCTTGCTCGGCCTTAGCGAGGTCGAGCTTCCACTGCTGGAGCTGGTCGGACCACGTGTCGAGTTCTTCGTTGCGGGACTCGATGGAGGCGGCCATGCCCTGGAGCTTCTGCTCGCGCTGGGCGATGACGGCGCGGCGCTCGTCGAGCTCTGTGAGTTGTGCGGCGACGTTCGTGGACTGCTCGGCGAGCTCGTCTTCCTGGTTGCGGAGGCCGAGGGAGCGGGTGTCGAGGTTGATCTGGAAGGCGGCGAGCTGGGCCCGCTGGTCGGCGAGGTCGGCGAGCTGGGCGCCGAGGTCGGCGGTCTGGGCGTTGGCGGCGAGGGCGTCGGCGAGCTGGCCCTGGACGCCTTCGAGCCGGGTGGCGAGGTCGGCGCGGTCTTCGTCGAGGTCGGCGATGCGGGCTTCGAGGGCGGCGCGCTGCTCGCGGTCGGCGGCGTCGGCCTGTTCGCGGAGGGCGACGGTCTGGGCGGCGAGCTCGTCGCGTTCGTTGGCGAGGGCGTCGAGCTGCTGGGCGAGCTTGCGGTTGGAGTCGCCGAGGGACGAGGCTTCGGCCAGGGCTTGGTCGAGCCGGGTCTGGACGGCGGCGATCTGCTGGCCGTTGTCGGTTTGGCGCTGGGCGAGTTCTTGGCGTTGCTGCTCGAGTTCGGCTTGCTCGTCGCGGATGTCGCGGCGGGCTTGTTCGAGGGCGGCGCGGTCGCCGGCGACGAGGCGTTCGCGCTCTTCGAGGCTCGCGAGGGCGAGTTCGAGGCCTTCTTGTTGGGCCTGGAGTTCCTGCTCTGCGGCGACCTGTTCGGCGTCGGTCACCGGGTTTTCGGCGAGGATGGGCAGGCCGGCGGCGGTGTCGCGGACGACGCGGTTGACGGCGTCGCTCCAGCTCTGGGTGATGGTGTCGGTGACCTGGTCGGCGGTGTCGACGTCGTTGCGGGCGTAGCCCTCGACGTAGTAGGACAGGCCCAGGGCTTGGCCGTGCTTGCTGAGGTCGACGTCGAGGACCGCTAGGGCTCGGGCGGGGCGGTCGGGGCCGGGCAGGACGAGGCCGACGAGGTCGAGGGTGCTGGCGCGGTCGCTGGGGAGGCCCCAGTGGGTGAACTCGAGGGCTTCGACGCGGAGGTCGCGGACCTTGACGTCGACGATGAGGTCGGCGTCTTTGCGGACCTCGAAGCCGGCGGCGCGGTAGGCCTTGGCGAGGTTCTCGGCGACGTAGTCGGCGACGTCTTGTTCGAGGACGATCTGGCCCTTGTCGCCCTTGGCGACGATCTCGCCTCCGCGAGAAGATTCTTGTCCCTTGTGGCGGCGTGCGTCGGTGACGCGGATGGCGATGGCGGTGTTGGCCTGGGCGGGGTTGATGTCGGCGGCCTGGTCGGCGGCGGGGCCGACGTATTGGGGTTGCAGGCGGAGGTTGGGGCCGGCGCAGGCGGCGGCGAGGGCGGCGGTGGCGAAGGCGGCGCCGGTGGCTTGTAATGCGGTGGTGAGCGAGCGGGTCTTGCGGGGGCGCGGGGCGCGGTTGCGGGTCATCGCGGGTTCCTCGATGCGGGGGTCAGACGGTGAAGCGACGGGATCGGCGACGGCGCCGGGATCGCTCGGTGTCTGGGCGTGATCGCGGCGGACGGCGCGGCGTTGCGGAGGATTACCCACGATACCCGGCGAGGGCCAGATGGCCGACGGGGAAGGGCTGGCGCGGGCTGAGGATCTCGAAGGAATCCTGGGCGGCCTGCCAGCGGTCGCCGAAGGCTTGGCGCATCGACGGGTGGGTTTGGGTTTGGCCGTCGGGGGAGAGGACCCGTATGCGGGTGTCGTCAGGGACTAGGGGCAGGCGTGCGGCGGGCTCGGAGCGTGCGGCGAGGTTCTCGGGGTCGAGCAGGGGCACGCCGGTGAGCCCCCAGGGTTTTTCGGCCGCGAGGGCGATGATGCGGACGCGGCCTGCGGGCGGGCAGACGGTGAATTCGACGGGTGATCCGATGGCGGGGAGGTAGGTGGGCTGTGCGGGCAGGTGCAGGGCCCCGCCTGTGGCTCGGGCGTCTGCGGTGGTGGCGGGCAGGATGGTGCGGACGTCTCCGCGGGGGTCGACCATGAGCAGCCAGACGTAGGCGGGGCGGTCGAGGTTGATGCGGATGCGGACGGCGTCGGCGACGTTGGGGTCGTCTTCGTGGCTCCAGAGGCGGGGGGCGCGGGTGAGCTGAGAGGGGCGGACGTCTTGTGGGCGCACGCCGGGCGGGTCGCGCATGACCTCGAGGCGGAGTCCGAAGGGGTCTTGGGTCTGCAGGTCGGCCAGGAGGGGGTGGGCGTGGAGGGGCGCGATGGGAGGGGGCGGGGCGGGGTTGGGGTCGCGCAGGTAGACGCCGGGGTCGCCGGTGGGCGGGGCGGGGTTGGGCGGGCTCGGCGTGAGCTCGCGGGTGCTGTCCGGGGTGGGTTGCGGGTTGGGGCTGGTCTCGGCTTGGGCGAGGGTTGGGGTCGCGGGCGCTTGGTCGGAGAAGCGGTCGAGCAGGGCGAGGGCGCCGGCGACCCCGCCGAGGACGGCGCCGGCGGCGATTGCGGCGATGACCAGTCGGTCGAGCCAGCGTAGGGCGGCCTTGGCGGCTCGCTCGGCCCAGCGCAGGGCGGGCTTGACGGAAGGCTTGGCGCGCTTCTTGGGCGTGGCGGTGGGTAGTGGGGTGGTGCGGCCCAGCATGGGGTGGCCCCGGTGAGGCGGGGGGCGTGGGCGCGGCGGAGGCCGCGGCTGGGGGGTGATCGCACGGTCTGGCGGGGCGTTGCGTGGGGCCTGGAGAAAAGAATCAGGGCACGAACACGTTGAAGCGATCGGCGCCGGACTGCCAGAGGTCGCCGAAGGCCTCTTGGAAGCCCTTGAAGGTGCGGGTTTGCCCGCCGGGCTGGGTGACGACGATGGCGGCGTTCTGGGTGACCAAGGGGAGGTCGAGGACTTGCTCGTTGCTGTTGCGGATCATGTCGAGGGTGATGATCTCGACGCCGTCGAGCTTCCACTGCTGATCGGGTGGCGTGACGACGGCGAGGATGCGGACTTGGCCCGCGGGCGGTTCGAGGGGGAACTGGAAGTCGGCGCCGATTTCGGGGATGAACAGCGGGCGGCCGGGGGTGACGAGCGGGTAGTGGCCGGAGGCGTCGAGGTCCATTTCGACGGCGGGGTAGATGTTGCGGAAGGCGCCGGTCTGCTCCTGCATGAAGAGCCAGACGCGTGCGGGCTGGTCGACGGTGAGCTTGAAGCGGACGGCGTCGGCGGCGTCGGGGTTGTCGGCGTGGCCGGCGAAGTCGAAAGCGCGGGTGAGGTTTTGCTCTTTGATGTCTTGCGGCTTCACGCCGCGGGGGTCGCGGAAGACTTCGAGGGTGAGGCCGAAGGGTCCGTCGGGGTTGGTTTGTTCGACCAGGGGGCCGGGGTCGGCGGCGACGACCGGCGGGTCTTCGACTTGCGGGTCTGGGTCGGGTTCGGGCTCGGTGTTGTTGTCGGGGTTGTCGGGGTTGTCGGGATTGGCGGGGTCGATGACCGGTTCTATGCCGGGGACTTCGGGAGTGTCGGGGTTTGCGGGGTCGATGGTGGGATCGACGACGGGCCCGCCGCCGGGGTCGTCTGGCGTGTTGGGGCCTGGCGGGTTGTCTGGATTGGGGTTGGAGATGACGTCGGGGTTAGTGGGGCCGTTGGGATTGGCGCTGGGGTCGGCGCTAGGGTCGGCGCTGGGGTCGGCGGCGGGGCCGACGGTGGTGGCGACGGCGGGGTTGTCGTTGTTGGTGGGTTTGGGTTCGCCCTGGAGGAGGGGGAGGGCGAAGTAGGCGGCGACGCCGACGCAGGCGAGCAAGACGCCGACGCGGACGGCGTTGGCGGCGGCGCGTGGCC
Source organism: Planctomycetota bacterium (assembly GCA_039191195.1). Taxonomy (GTDB): domain Bacteria; phylum Planctomycetota; class Phycisphaerae; order Phycisphaerales; family Phycisphaeraceae; genus JBCCBV01. The sequence goes on along the minus strand of JBCCXV010000079.1, from coordinate 4,371 downwards.
CGGGGACGCCGACGCGGTCGAGGAGGGCTTCGAGGCCGCCGGCGGGGGAGGCGTCGAGGCTGGCGTCGTCGGATTCGCGTTGGGTGGGGCCGAGGGGCTTGCGGTTTCGGCCGAGGCGGTCGAGGTCGTTGCAGATCTGGTCGGCGTCGAGGTAGCGGTCGCGGCGGTCGCGGGCCATGGCCCACTCGGCGATCTTGACCAGGGGCTTGGAGGCCTTGCGGTTGAGCCGGAGGATCGGGGTGGGCGGCTGCTGGGCGATGAGGGCGCGCAGGAGGGACGAGCGGTTCTGGCCGGGGGCCAGGGTGTGGCGTTGGAGCAGGTCGGCGTAGGGGGCGTGGCCGACGAGCATCTCGTAGATGGTGGCGCCGACGGAGTAGAGGTCCCACTCGAAGCCGACGTCGCGTCGTTCGTCGCTGACGACCTCGGGGGGCATGTAGGGCAGGGTGCCGGCGCGGAGGCCGACGGAGGTTTCGCCGACCTGCCAGACGAGTCCGAAGTCGGCGAGCCATCCGGAGCCGTCGGCATCGATGAGGACGTTCTCGGGTTTGATGTCGCGGTGTAGCTTGCCCTGTCGGGAGTGGATGTAGGCGACGGCCTGGGCGAGCTCGCGTGCGAAGCGTCGGGCCTGCTCGGCGGGCAGGGTGCCGTGCTTGCGGATGATGGAGCCGAGGGTGCCGTTGGGGAGGAACTCGGTGACGTAGTAGGGCTGCTCGACGGTGCCGAAGGACTTGACGACCAAGACCCGCGCGGAGGCGGGGATCTTGTTCATCTCTTTGGCTTCGTCGATGAAGCGCCGGCGGGCGCTGGTGTTGGCGAGGAAGTTGGGCTTGAGGGTTTTGACGGCGACGCAGCAGTCGCCGGAGCGGTCGTGGGCCTTGAAGACGATGCCCATGCCGCCCTCGCCGAGGACGGAGGTGAGCTCGTAGCGCTGGGCGGCGACGGCGAAGGCGCCGCGTGAGCGTGCGGGGGGGTCTGGGGGTTCGAGGATGCCCGAGTCGATGAGGGCGGGCACCGCGGGGTTGATGACCTGGGTTTCGGGCTCGGCCGGTGCGGAGGAGGGCTGGGGCGGGACGACCTGCGCGACTGGGGGGGCGCCGGGGGAGGCCGCGGGCGGCTGGGCGAAGGCGGGTCGTCGGGTGGGGCCTAGGGCCTCGGTGGCGGCGGTTTCGGCGCCGGCGGGGGGGGCGGCGGGGTTGGCGCCGTCTCGGGGCGGGGGTTGGGGGGTGGGTTGGGTGCGGTCCGCGGGCATCAGAGAACGCGCCGTTTCGGGGACGAGGCGGGCCGACCCGCGACCCCGGGGGCCGACGGCACGGCCGTATCCGCCGCCGTAACCCCTGGCAAGACGACCCTCGCAGCGTGAAGTATACCGCTCGATGGGCGCAGGTTCGGTATTTTGCGGGTGATCGCACGCCCGGGCCGGCCGTTGCGGCCGTTTGGTTATGCCCCTTGCTCCTAAGAACTTGGCCGTTGGGACCTCGGCGCTGAGCGTGGAGGTGACGGAGTTGGGTCGCCCTCGGCGGTTCGATTGGCCGTTGCCGGGCGCCGGTGAGCGTTCGCTGGTGATCGGGCGTAGCCGTAGCGCCGGCCTGACGCTGCACGACGAGCAGATTTCGGGGCGGCACCTGGAGGTGCGGTCGGCGGCGGGCGGCGGGCACGAGGCGGTGGAGCTGGGCAGCACCAACGGCACGCGTTTGGATGGCCAGGCTCTGGAGCCGGGCGTGGCGGCGCCGATGCGCGATGGATCGACGCTGGTGCTGGGCGCCTGCGTGATGGTGTATCGACGCGGGGCCGCGGTGGTTGGGCCGGCGGGAGCGGCGGAAGACCTAGGGGCGACGGTGGCGTCTGCCGAGGGGGAGGCGACGGCGCCGGCGGCGTTTGAGGGGGGAGACGGGCCTGCGGGTCAGGAGATCGGGCCGACGCAGGAGGCGATCGACGCGACGGTGGCGACCTCGGGTCCGCCTGTGGGTGCGGTTCCGATGGTGGAGCGGTTGCCGGTCGAGCCGGGGTCTGGGGCGGGGGCGGGCCGGAAGTCGGGGCCGGCGTGGGGGTTTGTGGCGGTCGCCGGGGCGGTGTTGACGGTGGTGGCGTACCTTGGGTGGCGGGTGTTCGGTTCTGGCTAAGCGGGTACGAGGCGTGGGGCGCTGGGCGGTGGGCGGCATGAGCGAGGTCGATCAACTCATCGAGCAGCACCGGGCGTACGTGCGGAAGCTGGCGCGGGAGATCCACCGCAAGCTGCCGCGCAAGGCGGAGTACGACGACTTGGTGGGTTTCGGCGAGTTGGGTTTAGTCGAGGCGGCGCAGAAGTTCGACCCCGGGGCGGGGGCGGCCTTCACGACGTTTGCGTACTACCGGATCCGTGGCGCGATCTTCGACGGGATCCGGAAGATGGCGTGGCTGCCGCCGCGCTCGCGTAAGCGGGTGACGGCCGAGGCGGGCGCCGACGAGATCGCCAAGCAGGAGGCGGAGCGCCAGGCGGCGGGCGGCGCGGGTCAGGGCGTGGAAGAGCTGGCCGGGCGGTTCGACGACGTGGTCGCTCGGCTGGGCGCGGTGTTCATGATGAGCGACCTGTCGGACGAGGACGGGGCGGGGCCCGAGCCGTCGGCGGAGGACGACCCGGGCGAGCCGATGCTGCGGGCCGAGGCGAAGCGGAAGCTGGCCGAGGCGGTGGCGGGGTTGTCGGAGAAGGACCGGAGCTTGATCGAGCTGTTCTATTTTCAGGGCAAGTCGATGGGTGAGATCGGCGAGGCGCTGGGCGTGAACAAGTCGACGGTGTCGCGTCAGCACGCGAAGGCGATCGGGGTGTTGCGTGAGGCGCTTTCGGGGATTGCGGCTTGAGCGGTGCGGGGGCGGTGCGCGCGTGGCGATCGGATCGCCTGCGCAAGAACGAAGGCCCCGGGATCAGTCCCGAGGCCCTCGCGGGTTGATGCGGAGTTGCGGTGTGGGTTGCGGGGTCAGGCTTGACGGCGCCTGAAGATGAGCAGCGACCCGCCGGCCATGAGGGCGGCGGACGCGGGCTCGGGTACGGGGATGGTGTTGGGGACGGCTTGGACCGCGTTTTCGCCTGAGCCGAGGGTTTGGTCGAGGGGGTTCTGAAACGGCGCGGTGATGCCGGCGCCGAATTCGGCGGCGAACTCGGTGGGGTTCTGGATGAGGAAGACGCTGTCGAAGAAGATGTTGGTGCTCTGGGTGAGGCCGGTGTTGCCGTCGAAAGCGCCTTCGGGCATGTCGCCGTCGGCGCCGATGTTGGCGAGGGTGACGGTGCCGAAGCCGTAGTCGTTGCCGCTGGCGGAGGTGCCGATGGGGTTTCCGAATTCGTCGAGGAGGAACCAGTTGAGGGAGAGGGTTTCGCCGATGTCGAAGTCGGAGACGGTGAAGGTGAAGCCGTCGAGTACGTTTCCGAAGCCCTCGAAGACGTTGGTGGAGCCGTTCTCTTGGACGGCCGTGGTGCCGGGTCCGCCGTCGATGGCGCTGTCGCCGAGGGTGTCGAGGTCGCCGGTGCTGTAGGGCGGCGACTGGCTGGGCACGAGTCGTGCGGGGTCGACGGCGCCGCCTTGGAAGGCGCCGATGAGGTCTTGGAAGGGCAGCGCGGTGCCGTCGAGGAAGCCGTCGCCGGTGGAGTCTCGGTTGAAGTAATCGGCGCGGGTGTCGGAGATGAAGGTGGGTTCCCAGTCGTTGAGGAGTTCGACGCCGAGGGTGTCGGGGCCTCGTCCGCGGCCGCTTTGGTGGGAAACGGGGTCGAAGGCGCCGGCGCCGGTGACGAGGCCGGGGTTTCCGTTGGCTCCGCCGACGGCGTCGATGTCGCTGCCGATGCCCGCGGCCCCGCCTCGGCCATCGCGGTCGATCCCGGCGCCGATGAGGGTGGGGATGGTGCCGGCTTGGACTTGGGTGAGTTCAGAGGCCCTGCGGATGGTGACGCCGTTGGCGTTCTGGTTGGTCCAGTTGAGGGCTTCGAAGGAGAAGACGAAGTCGTTGTCGGGCGTGGCGTCTCCGGTGTTGACCCTTTCGATGTCGGTGATGCGGAAGCAAAAAACCTCGGGCAGGTCCGGGATGACCGGGGGGTCGGCGTGAGCGGACGCTGCGGGTAGCGCGATGAGTCCGATCAGAATCGCGGTTTCGGTTTTACGGGTCATGGTGGGGTCTCCTCGTGAAGGCGTTGGAGTGCGCGGCGATGCCCTCGCCCGGTATCCGGCAGCGGTGCGCACAGCAGGTTCGCGACGTGTCGTGCTGAAGGTTGCTCTGTTTGCCCCGGGTCTTGCGGACGACGGTACGCGTTGCACGCACGGGGTCAAACGCGTTGGCCACGGTCCCGCCGCGTCTGGATTAACCCGGTTCTTCAAGAGAGCTTGAGGGCTGGGTTGCCGTTTGGTGAGC
>JBCCXV010000078.1:0-9036 GCA_039191195.1 Planctomycetota bacterium | reverse complement strand
TGGCCGACGTGCCCTCGGACGAGAAGATCGCCGAGCTGGCCGAGCGTCGCAAGGAGGTCGAGGCGGAGCTCAAGCGCATCGCCGAGGCCCAGGCCGCGACGGCGACGAAGCTCGAGGGCCACGAGCTCACGCTCGAGCGGGCCGCCAACGACCAGGGCGCCTTGTTCGGCGGGGTGTCGCAGCACGACATCGCCCAGGCGCTGCGGGACGAGGGCATCGAGGTGGAAGACCGCCACGTGCGCATCGGCACGGTGATCAAGCGGCTCGACACCTACGACATCCCCATCGTCTTCACCAAGGAGCTCAAGGCCGAGATCAAGCTCTGGGTGGTGAGCGACCGGCCGATGGACCTCGACGAAGAGGCCGAGGCCGCCAAGGCTTCGGGCGAGCAGGCCGGGGGCGACAAGCCCGAGCGCAGCTTCCACGTGCCGGCCGAAGCGTCGATCGACGCCTGAGGCGGTCTGCGGCCGAACCACCGAATTAGGCTTTCGTGTGAGCGCCGCCATGAGCGGCGCTTTTTCATTGCGCCGCGCCCGCCCAACGGCCCTTGAGCGTGAAGCCGAAGTAGCGCACGGCGTTGCGGAGGCAGATGTCGCGGACGACCTCGCCGAGCAGGTCCCAGTCGGGCGGGGCCAAACCGGCCTCGACGTCGCGTCCCAGGAGCTCGCAGAGTAGGCGCCGGAAGTACTCGTGCCGGGCGAAGCTCAGGAAGCTGCGCGAATCGGTGAGCATGCCGATGAACCGGGGCAGCAGGCCGAGGTTGGACACGGCGCCCAGCTGCCAGGTCATGCCTTCGAGCTGGTCGAGGTGCCACCAGCCCGAGCCGAGTTGGACCTTGCCGGGCACGGGCGGCGCGTCGTGGCCGCCTTGGAAGCTCTGGGCGATCGACATGAACAGGTAGTTGTCGGCCGGGTTGAGGTTGTAGAGCACGGTCTTGGGGAGCTTGCCCTGGCGGGAGAGCGCCGCGAGGTAGGCGGTGAGGCCGGGGGCTTGGCGGTCGTCGGCGATGGCGTCGAAGCCGGTGTCGGGGCCGAGGTGGTCCATCGCGCGCGGGTGGAGGTTGCGCAGGGCGCCGAGGTGGAGCTGCTGGGCCCAGCCGGCGTCGTGGGCCCAGCGCCCGAACTCGAGAAGGAGGCCGAGGCGGAAGCCGTCGGCTTCTTCGGGCGTGGGGCGCGAGCCGTTGCAGAGCCGGTTGAACACCCGGCTGGCGCCGGCGGCGTCGAGGGGCTCGACGGCCGGGAGCGACTGGAAGGCGTGGTCGCTCGACCGGCATCCCAGGGCGCCGAACGAGACGTGGCGGGCGCGGAGGGCCTCGACGAAGTCGGCGTAGCTCTCGCACGCTTCGCCGGCGGTGACGGCGAGCTTGTCGAGGTAGGCGGTGAAGGCGGCGGGGTCGTCGACCCGAAGTGCGGCGTCGGGACGGTAGGTCGGGACGACGACGGTGTCGGGCAGCAAGCCCGGTGAGGTGGTGAGGAGGTTGTGGTGTTCGAGGCCGTCGGCGGGGTCGTCGGTCGTGCCGAGCAGGGCGACGCCGAAGCGGTCGAGGAGGGTGCGGACGTCGGTCGCTTCGAGCTGCTCGTTGGCGGCTTCCCAGACCTCTTTGGCCGTGTCGCGGTTCAGGGGCAGGTCGATGCCGAAGCCGCGCACGAGTTCGAGGTGGGTCCAGTGGTAGAGGGGGTTGCGGAGGGTTTGGGGGACGGTGCGTGCGAAGGCGACGAACTTGTCGTAAGGGTCGGCGGCGCCGGTGCAGTGGGTTTCGGGCACGCCGGCGGCGCGCATGGCCCGCCACTTGTAGTGGTCGCCCTCGAGCCAGAGCTGCGCCAGGTTGTCGAAGCGGCGGTTTCCGGCGAGGTCGATGGGGGGCAGGTGGTTGTGGTAGTCGACGATGGGCAGGCCGAAGGCGTATTCGTGGTAGAGCTTGCGGCCGGCGTCGGTGGTGAGCAGGAAGTCGTCGTGGATCAGGCCGGTCATGTCGTCAGCGTACCCCACGGCCGGGCCGGGCTCGTTAGCCTGCCCACATGAGCACCGCCACGAAACGCAAGCCCGGGCATCGAGACTTCGACTGGTACGCCGAGCCGCTGTACTACGACATCGTGTTCGATAGCGACACGCCGAAGGAGGCCGACTTTTTGGAGGCCGTGGCGGCGAAGTGGGCGCGCTCGCCGGGCAAGCGGTGCCTGGAGCCGGCGTGCGGGACGGGTCGGCTGGTGGCCGAGCTCGCGGCCCGGGGGTGGGACGCGACGGGGTTCGACCTCGAGCCGGCGATGGTGCAGTTCGCCCGGCGGCGGGCCAAGGAGAAGGGCGTGCGCAAGGGCTGCCGGATCGAGCCTGGGGACATGACCAAGTTCAAGCTGCCGGGGCCGAAGCCAGAAGGGGCGCGTGGCGCGGCGGGGTACGACCTGGCGTTCTGCTTGGTGAGCACGTCGCGGCTGCTGCCGTCGGACGAGGCGATGATCGACCACCTGCGTTGCACGGCGAAACACCTGGCGCCGGGCGGGGTCTACGTGCTGGGTTTGCACATCACCGACTACACCGACCTCGACGGGGGGTACGAGCGGTGGGTGGCCAAGCGGGGCGATCTGCGGGTGTCGTGCATCATCGAGAGCGACCCGTGCGACCGGAAGGCGCGGACCGAGGCGGTGCGGTGCCGTATCCGCGCGGTGCATGGGGACGCCGAGCCGAAGCTGCTGGAGAGCCGTTGGACGTTCCGGACCTACGGCATCACGCAGCTCCGCCGGGTGGTGAAGGCGGCGACGGAGCTCAAGCACGTGGCGACGTATGAGTTCAGCCACGACATCCACACGCCGGTGCGCCTGGGCGGCGACGACCTGGGCGTTGTGCTTGTGCTGCGGAAGAAGTAGCCCCCCGGAAGTGCCCCCGGCCCCCGGAAGGGGTGGTGTGCGCCGGGGTCGGCGTGTTAGGGGCGGCGTCGCCGGCCGATGCCCAGGGCGCCGGCGGCCAGGGCGGCGAGGGCGCCCGGCTCGGGGATGGGGTTCTCGGTGACCGCCGCCTTGATCTGGAAGGCCAGCTGTGACTGGCTTGGCGCGGCGCCGGGGTCGAAGTCGAGCAGGCCCGTGGCGTCGAGGCTGAAGCCGTCGGACAAGGCGTCAGCGGCGATGATGAGCACCTCGAGGTCGTCGGGCCCGACGGCCGTGGCGGTGGCGCCGACGGTTTGGGCGTCGATCGAGAGGGCCTCGACCTCGGCGACGGTGTCGTCTCGGATCGCCCGCACGCGGACGTACAGCTGGTTAACTTCGAGCCCCGCGGGGGCGTCGAAGGTCAGCAGCCCGCCGGGCGTGTCGAACGTGACCAGCCCGGTGGCGAAGTCGTAGTCGAGGGTGAGCGCGACGGCTTGGTTTGGCGTCCAGGCGAAGTTCGCGGTGTCGGCCGGCGCGGCGGTGGATGCGCCCAGGTCGAACTCGAAGGTGGCGGACCCGCCGAGGTCGCCGATCCGGCCTTCGGCGACGAAGACGGTCTCGGCTTCCTGCTGCGGGGTGATCTCGACGTCCTGCGTCTGGGTGAACACGGCGGCCGACGCGGGCATGGCGGCGCCTGCGGCGAAGGCCACGGCCGCGAATAGTGTCTGGTGCTTCACGGGTCTTTCTCCCTTACATCGCGCAGCGGGGCTTCGCGAATGGCGTCTCTCCGCGGGGAACGATACCCGGGCGTGGAGGGATCACGAAGCCGATTGCGCTAGCTCTTGATGAGCGAGGGAGAACCCTTGCGGGAAGAGCGCGTCATGGGGCGGTCTGTTCAAGCGATCGCGGCACGGACGCGCTCGGCGAAGGGCGCGGCGTTGTCGTGGTCGAGCGGCTGGGCGGGCCACTCGAAGCGGAGGCCTTGGCCCTCGCCGCGGGGGTCGCCGGAGAGCCGGGGGATGAGGTGGAAGTGCAGGTGGAAGACGGCCTGTCCGGCGGGGGCGCCGTTGTTCTGGAGGACGTTGTAGTGGTCGAAGCCGCCGACCTGTTTGAGGGCGCGGGCGAGCTTGGGCAGGGCGGCGCCGAGCGCGGCGGCGACGGCTTCGGGCAGGTCGTGCAGGGCGGGGTAGTGGCCCTTGGGGATCAGCAGCGCGTGGCCGGGCGAGACGGGGCCGACGTCGAGGAAGCCCAGGGCGTGGTCGTCCTCGTAGAGCTTGTGGCAGGGGATTTGGTCGTCGACGATCTTGCAGAAGACGCAGTCGGGGTCGCGGGGCGTCTCGGGCATGCGTGTGCGGTTTCTTGGTGTGCGCCGGGGTGGATCAGCCGCCGGTGAGGCTGGTCATGATGGCGACCATGGGCAGGAACAGGGCGAGCACGATGCCCAGGATGATGACGCCGAGGACGACGATCATGATGGGTTCGAGCAGGGACACGAGGCTGGCCACGGCGACGTCGACTTCTTCGTCGTAGTTGTCGGCGACCTTCAGGAGCATCTTGTCGAGGTCGCCGGTCTCTTCGCCGACGTCGATCATGTTGACCACGAGCAGGTCGACGACCTTGGCCTTGCGGAGGGGTTCTGCGAAGGAGTCGCCGCCGCGGACGCTGGCGTGGACGTCTTGCAGGGCGCGGACGTATTTTTCGTTGCCGGTGGTTTCGGAGGTGATGCGGATGGCGTCGAGGATGGGCACGCCGGCGGTGATGAGGGTGCCCAGGGTGCGGGTGAACTTGGCGATGGTGGCCTTGCGGACCAGCCCGCCGAGGACGGGGACCTTGAGGACGATCTCGTCGAGGATTCGTTTGCCGGCGTCGGCCTTGCGGATGAGCTTCCAGGTCATGATGAGCCCGGGCGGGATGAAGACCATCCAGACCAGGCCGGGCACGGTGACGCTGGGGTCGCGGAGGTTTTCGGGGAGGATGGGCCCGCCGAGCCACTTGGAGAACTCGATGAGTTGGATGGTGACGTAGGGCAGGTCGGTGTCGAAGTCGTCGAAGATCTCGATGAACTTGGGCACGATGACGATCATGATGCCGAAGACGATGACCGTGGCGATGCCGATGACGGCGGCGGGGTAGGTCATGGCCGAGATGATGCGTTTCTTGAGCTTCTCGGCTTTCTCGAGGAATTCGGCGAGGCGTTGGAGGATGACGTCGAGCACGCCGCCGACCTCGCCGGCGGCGATCATCTTCACGTAGAGCGGGTTGAAGGCCTTGGGGTGCTTGCCCATGGCGTCGGACAGCGAGGCGCCGGAGGACACGTCCTCGTACACGCCGGCCAGGGCGGTCTTCATCGGCCCGGGCTTCTGCTGCTGTTCGAGGACGGCGAGCGACCGGAGGATGGGCAGGCCGGCGTCTTGCAGGGTGGAGAGCTGGCGGGTGAAGAGGGTCAGGTGCTTGTTCTTGACCTTGTCGAAGCCGGGGATCGAGATGTTGATCGAGGGGCCGGCGGCCTTCTTCTTCTCGCCGGAGTCGGCGGGGCCGGCCTTGCCGGCGTTTGTGGCGCCGGGGCCCTTGGATTTTTTGGTTTTCTGTTCGCGCAGCGATTTGGGGTAGTAGCCCTGGGCGCGGATGCGGGCCAGGGCCTCTTCGTTGGTGGGCGCGGTGATCGAGCCCTTGAGGGTCTTTCCGGTGTCGCTGTAGGCCTCGTACACGAAGTTCGGCATCGCCCGCGATCTCCTGCTGGTCTGCCGGTGCGGGGTTGGACCCGACCGCCGGCGGTACTACTAGATCTCGTCTTCCAGGGTTTCGCGCACGACCTCGTCGAGGGAGGTCATGCCGTCAAACACGGCCAGGAGCCCGGACTCGCGCAGGGTGCGCATGCCGCGTTTGCGTGCGGCGGCCATGAGCTGCTGGCTGCTGGCCTCGGCCATGATGAGTTCGCGGATCTCGTCGTCCATGACCAGGATCTCGAACAACGCCATGCGGCCCTTGTAGCCCGAGCCGTTGCAGAAGTCGCATCCTCGGCCGCGGTAGAGCTCGCGGTCGCCGAGGTCGTCGAGCGTGAGCCGGGCGCGCATGAGCTCGGTCTCGGTGGGCGTGTAGGCCTCTTTGCACTTGGGGCAGGCGGTGCGGACCAGGCGCTGGGCGATGATGCCCTCGATGGTGGCGGTGATGAGGAAGGACTCGAGGCCCAGGTCGAGCAGTCGGGCGACGGACGACGGCGCGTCGTTGGTGTGCAGCGTGGTGAACACCAGGTGGCCGGTGAGGGAGGCCTGGACGGCGATGCGTGCGGTTTCGAGGTCGCGGGTCTCGCCGACCAAGACGATATCGGGGTCTTGGCGGAGGAAGCTGCGGAGCGCCGCGGCGAAGGTGAGGCCGACGTCGTTGTTGACCTGGACTTGGCAGAGGCCGTCGATGTCGTATTCGACGGGGTCTTCGGCGGTGAGGATCTTCTCGGAGATCTCGTTGAGCTCGCTCAGGGCCGAGTAGAGGGTGGTGGTTTTGCCCGAGCCGGTGGGTCCGGTGACGATGACGATGCCGTTGGGCTTGCGGATGAGCTGGCGGATGAGGTCGAGGTCGTCGGCGCGTTTGATGACCTTGTCGAGGTCGAGCTGGGTGTTGGTGCGGTCGAGGACGCGGGTGACGACCGACTCGCCGAACATGGTGGGGAGCACGGCGACGCGGAGGTCGACCGGGGCGCCGCCGATCTGGAGTTCGATGCGGCCGTCTTGCGGGAGCCGTCGCTCGGCGATGTCGAGGTTGGCCATGACCTTGATGCGGCTGACGATGGGGTTCGCCAGGGCCTTGGGCGGCGGGATCATGTCGTAGAGGACGCCGTCGATGCGGTAGCGCATCTTGAACTCGTCCTCGAAGGGCTCGAAGTGGATGTCGGAGGCTTTGTCCTTGATGGCCTGGAGCAGGACGAGGTTGAGCAGGCGTTTGACGCGGTTGTCTTCGGCCTTGGCCTGCTCGGATTCGAGGTCGATGGAATCGCCGCGGTCGCCGTCGACGTCGCTGAAGTCGTCGTCGTCGGCGAGCTCGCTGACGAGGGAGGCGAGGGACTCTTCGTCTTCGCCGTAGTGCTGCTCGATGCGCTTGTCGAGTGCGTTGGCGGAGGTGACCATGGCTTCGACCTTGAAGCCCATGAGCATGCGGAGGGTGTCGACGGCCTGGAAGTTCTCGGCCGTCTTCATCGCGACGGTGAGGGTGTTCGAGGGCTTGTCGTAATCGACGGGCAGGACGTGCTGGGTGTTGGCCATCTCGGCCGGGATCATGCTGAGCACGGCCTCGGGGATGTCGAGCTCCGAGACGTCGATGGTCTTCATGCCCAGCTGGGAGGCGAGGGCGAAGTTGACGTCGTCGGTGGTGATGTAGCCCGAATCGACCAGCAGCTGGCCGAGCGGCGCGCGGGTCTTCTTCTGGAGGGCCAGGGCTTCCTGGACCTGGTCCCGGGTGACCTTGCCCATCTTGGTGAGCACCCGGCCCAGGCGCCGGCCCTTGAGCTCGGAGACGTCGAGTTTGCCTTTGGCCATCGGGTCGGGGGGCCGGGTTCGGCCGGGTGGGGGGAGTCGGGAGGGGGCGGGTTCTGCGGGCCCGCGGCGTGCGGGGATGGCGCAGAGGGGTCGTCCACAAGAGTTTACCCCAGCGCGGGCTCCCAAGGCCACCCTTTGTGGGTTATGGGTCGATGGGGGCGACCACGCCGCTGGCGTCCTTGGCGAGGACGGTGTTGCTCTCGAGGTCCCAGATGATCCGTTGGAAGAACAGGTCGGTGGGCCGGCCGACCTCGCGGACGCGCACCCGGCCGGTGGGCAGGGCCCAGAGCTCGGCGGTGCGGTCGGCGTGGACGTACTTGAGGAAGTCGGCGGCGGCGGAGCGCTGCTCGTGGTCGAGGCTGACGTCGCCCTGGGCGGTGATGGCTTCGATCTCGGCGGCCTCGGAGTCGCCGTCGACCCACGCGCCCAGCCCGCCGGTGGAGGTCAGGTCGGCCTCCAGGCGTTCGGCGAGGAGCCGCGCGGTCTGCGGCGGGGCGGCGTTTTCTTGGCCGACCGGGGGCGCCGGCCGGTGGACGACGCGGACCTTGCCCTCGAAGACGGCGTCGTTGCCCCAAGCGTCGAGCTCCATGCGCTGGTCCCAGACGAAGAGGGTTTGCCCGCGGCCGGAGCCGTCTGCGAGTCCGAGCGTGTTGTCGTCGTCTTCGCCGTCGGGTTTGGCGGTTTCTGTGGGTGGCGTGGGCTGGGGCTCGGGTTCGGCGCGGGCGTCGGGGTTGGGTTTCGGCGCGGGCTCGGGGGGGCCGGAGACGGCGCCGGCGCCGACGCGGTCGGGTTGGCGGTCGGTGCGGTCGCCCGGGCCGGATGGTCCGGCCGGGGCAGCGGGGGCCGGGTCGGCGGCGTCTGCTTCGGGATCGGCGGGGGAGCCCGCAGGGTCCTCGTCGGTGCGATAGTCCTCGATGAGCAGCGTGCCGGCGTCGGGGGCGAACACGCGCTGGCGGTCGGGGTCGTGGGGCTGGTTCTCGAAGACCAGCGTGGATGACTCCATGCGGAGCCGGGTGAGCAGGAGGCCGCCTTGGTCGGGGTCGACGGTGCGGCTCTGGAACCGGGCGTCGCCGCGTGCCGTGGCCTTGCGGACGGCCAAGGCGCCGGCGGAGTCTTCGCCGGACTGTTCGCCGGGCTCGTCGGCGAGGGTTTCGGTTTCTTCCAGCGCTTCGGGATCGAACAGGACGTCGAGTTCGTCGGCGGTGACGCGGGTCTGCTCGTCGGGGGCGACGGTGGAGGCGTCGACTTGGCCGAAGAACCGAGCCCGGCCGGCGACGCCGTCGAGCGCCATGCTCCGGGTCCAGCGGATCTGGATGCGGGCGTCGGGCTCTTGGGGATCGGCCCGGGCGGTGAAGGCGCCGGGCCCTTCGACCTCTGCGGACTGGGCCTGGTCGTCGAGGACGAGCAGCTCGCCCTCGAGGATGGCGTTGTTGCGCAGGAGGGACGCCGGGGCGCCCGGGCGGCCCTGGAGGGACAGGCGGCCGTCGTCGGGCTCGGCGATGAGGATCTCGGCCCGGACTTCGGTGGGCGGGTCGGCCTGGCGGACCACGACATCGCGCCGGGCGGTGAAGCCGACCACGACGTACTCGGGCGCTTCGGGCTGGTCTGCCTGGGGCCCGTCTGCCGCGGCGGTGTTGTCGCCTCCGGTC
>JBCCXV010000077.1:0-9115 GCA_039191195.1 Planctomycetota bacterium | reverse complement strand
GTGACCGACCGGGCGCGTTGGACCTTCTCCGGCCGGGCGTCGAAGCCGATGACCTCGAACCCGCGCGTCGCCAGGGCGTGGGCGAGCACGCCCTCATCGGACCGGACCACGGCCATCCGCTGGGGCTGCTGAGGCAGGTGCTGGCTCACGGTTTCGGCGATCAGCCCGAAGCCGGTCTGGAAGCGTTTGAGCTCGGCGGGGTCTTGCTCCATCGCCTGCCAGTGCGAGGGCCCGGTGGGCTCGGCCTCGCCGCCGCCGAACACCGCCGCGTTCCAGAGCAAGGGGGTGCCGGCGAAGCGCTGGCGTACGGCGTCGAGGTCGGGGCAGATGCGGTCGAAGCCCCACTTGTAGGCGAAGGTCGCGCGGGCGTCGAGGACGCCGTCGCTGGTGTCGGCCCGGGTCTCGCGGGCGCCGCGGCTGTGGTGGCGGTGGACGAACTCGACCTGCGGGATCGCCCAGCACCGGTAGCCGCTGAGCCTTGCGCACAAGCCGAAATCGACCGTTTGGCCGCGGAGGATCGTTTCGTCAAACCCGCCGACGGCGTCGTACACCTCGCGCTTAAAGCAATAGAAGCAGCCCATCACGTGGTCGCACTCGACGGCCTGGGTGATCATCTCGGGCGATGCGCCCAGCGCGATGTGGTGGTAGCCCTTGGGGTGCAGGACCCAGTCGCCGAAGGCGTGGACCTGGCCCTGTTCGTTGAGCTGCTTCGGCCCGATCACCCCGAGGCGGGGGTCGGAAGCGTCGAACACGGCGCAGAGCTTGGCGCACCAACCGGGGGTGTTGACGACGATGTCGCCGTCCAGCCGTACGAGGATCGAGCCTTGCGCCGCCCGGACCAGCCGGTTGGCGGCGATCGACAGCACCCCGCAGTGGTCGTGTTCGAGCAGCTTCAGGAACGGCTGGCCGTGGCGCCAGGTGCGTCCGGCCCAGTCGCGGAGGGTGGCGATCGAGTCGTCGGTCGAGCCGTCGTCGTGGGCCAGGATCTCCAGCGGGGTGGGGTCGTCGGCGAGGGTGTCGTAGAGGCTCTGGAGCAGGTCGCCGAGCAGGTCGGTCTGGCCGTCGAGGGACGATTCGGCGCCGTTGTTGAAGTTGGGGATCAGGATGGAAACGCGTGGTGCGCGCGGCGGGTCCATGGTGCGAGGATCGGCCCGATAAGCCGAGGCGCTGCACAACCGGTCCCCGGGGGCGGGGCGTCGGCGGGCCGGGCCCGGATGTTGCAGGGGGCGCGGGTTATCGGTCGATGGGCCGGTCATGCAAACCGAGCCAGACCCGCGTGGCGTGCCGTTGGACTTCGCCGGCCGGCCGATCCCGGCCGCGCCGCTTTCTCCGATCGCCCAGCAGATCGGCAAGGTCATGGCCCCGGGCGGGCCCGAGGCGATGGCGCAGGTCGACCCGGACCACGCCCGGCCGGACGACACGGCCGACGCCCACCGCCGGGTCGAGGCGGCGCTGTCTAAGCAGCTGTTTTTCATCGGCAGCTGCTCGAAGTCGGGCTCGACCTGGCTCCAGCATCTGCTCGACGGGCACCCCGAGGTCCGGTGCCACGGCGAGGCCTTCCTGGCCAACCAGCTGCGGCCGCTGATCGCCGCGATCGCCGCCAAGCACAACCAGACGATCAAGTGCGTCAAGGTGTCGAACCGGGTCCAGCGGTCGGGGGACTTGATGAAGGAAGACGTCAACCACCTTTGGCGTTCGGCGGTCGGGCTCATTTTCGACCGCTGGATCGACGGCGACCCGGCGATCCGGGCCGTCGGCGACAAGACGCCGGAGAACGCCGCGGCGGCGGTGTCGCTGATGGAGACTTTCCCGCAGGCCAAGCTGGTGCACCTGATCCGCGACGGGCGCGACGTGTGTGTCTCGGGCTGGTTCCACAACCTGCGGGTCAAGGGCGACGCGTTCAAGAAGCAGTTCCCGTCGCTGGCGGACTACATCCCGCTGATGGCCGGTCAGAAGTGGGCGCCGTACATCGAGCTGGCGCGCGACGCGGGGCGTCTTTGGCCCGACCGGTTCTTCGAGGTGCGCTACGAAGACCTGCACGCCGATGGCGGCGCGGTGATGTCGCGCCTCCTGGCTTTCTTGGGGGTGGCGTCGGACGACGAGGCCGTGGCGTCTTGCTTGGGTCACGGCTCGTTCGAGGCGCTCTCGGGCGGGCGCGGCCGCGGCGACGAAGACCGCGCGCACTTCTACCGCAAGGGCCAGGTCGGCGATTGGCAGGAGCATTTTGACGCCCGCGCGGCCGAGGCCTTCGACCGCGTGGCCGGCCCGATGTTGCGGAGCCTTGGCTACGCCGACGAAGCCGTAACGGCCGCGGCCTGACACGGCCTCACGGACGCGTGGTTTTCAGTTGCCTTGGGCGTCGATCCGATCGACGACGAGCAGGTCGCCGCCGCGCTCGCGCAGGTTGGGGTAGATCGCGCACCGCGCTTCATCCGCCGAGCCGAAGGCCTGCCGCAGGTCGCCCGCGAGGTTGAGCTGGGGGCGTCGGAAGAACGGCGCCCGGACGATGAGCCTCCGCTGGGCGGCGTCGAACATGCGCGCGAGGGTGGGCGCGCGGTGGGCGGGGTCGAGGTGTTGGATCACGCCCAGCAGCAGCACGACGTCGAAGCTCTGCGCCTGCGGTTGGGCTTCGGCGACCGACCCCACGTCGAAGTGCGCGTTGTCGATCCCGCGTTCGCGGGCGAGTTCTGCCGCGCGTTCAACCCGGGCCGGCAGGAGTTCGAGCCCGTGGATCTCGCGCACGCGCGGGGCCAGGGTGAGGGTGATCAGGCCCTCGGCGCAGCCGGCGTCGAGCACGCGATCGGTCGGGCGCAGCTCGAGGTGTGGCTCGACGTCGGACAGGCGTTCTTCGAGGTTCCAGACGCCCTGATCGCCCGTCGGGTCGGCGGAGCCGGCGTAATAGAAGGTGTGCCCGTCGGCCAGGGTGGGCGGGCGTGCGGGCGTGTTGGAAGCAGGCTGCATGCCCGGGTCGTCGGCGATCGCGCGGGGCCCGAGCCAAAAGAAAACGGGGCGACGCCGGTGTTCCGACGCCGCCCCGCATCAGTGATCGGAGCCCGCGGGGGGCGGTGCTCCTTAGCGGGCCCTTACGGGCCCGGTCGCATCCGAGGTTTAGCCGAGCAGCGACAGGACCGACTGCGGCTGGTTGTTGGCGATCCCCAGCACGTTCGTCGACGCGTTGACCAAGATCTGCGAGCGGGTCAGCTCGGCGGTCTCGGCGGCGAAGTCGGTGTCGCGGATGGCCGATTCCGCGGCGCTGGTGTTTTCCAGGGCGACGCCGAGGGACCGGATGGTGGCCCCGATGGTGTTCTTCTGGAAAGCGCCGAGGCGGCCGCGGAGGCTGGAGACCTGGGCGATGGCGTCGTTGACGACCCGCTGGGCCTGGGTCAGGTCGCCGTCTTCGACGTTGGCCGAGCGGGACGAGCCCAGGTCGTCGAGGAAGCCGTTGACGGTCGTGCCCAGGTTGCGGGCGGCGACGTTGCCGATGCCGACCGAGACCTGGTTGGAGATGTCGACGTTGGGGCCGAGGTTGAACACGGCGCCGCCGCCGGTGATGGTGAACGCGTCGAGGGTGGCCAGGTTCTGGGCGCCGGAGGCGTTGAGCTCGATCTCGACGTCGAGGAAGTCGGTGTTGATCTTGGCGACGGAGCCACGCGCGGTGGCGGCGATGCCGTTGATGATCGCCCCGACGTCTTGGCCGTCGTCGCGGACGGGGTTGGTCACGGCGGCGAGGGTGGTGAACCCGGCCGCGATGGCCCCGGAGGTGTCGCCCGAGGCCAGGGCGGCGACGCCGCCGGCCGAGCCGCCGTCGTCGACCACGTCGACCGAGACGAACTCGTCGGAGCCGAAGAGCTCGGAGTCGAGGCGGATGCCGGTGCCCGAGGCCACGGCCGACACGCCGGTGACGTCGGAGAAGGTGTTCACCGCCGCGGCGATGGCCGAGAGGGCCGTGCCCGAGGCGAAGGTGAACTCGCGAGAGCCCAGGGCCCCGCCGACTTCAAAGATCAGGCGTGCGTCGGAGCTCGAAAGGTCCAGTGAGCCATTGCCGAGCGACAGGAAGAGGCCCGCGTTCTGGGCCGATTGGGTGACCAGCACCTGGACGGCGCGGTTCTCGGCGAACTCGAGCTTGGCGGCGTTGACCTGGAAGCCGACCACCTGGCTGGTCTGGGCGCTGACGGTGAAGTCGAACGTCCCGTTCAGGAGCTTGGAGCCCTGGAAGCTGGTGGTGGCGGCGATCCGGTCGATGGTCTGCAGGATCGAGTCGATCTGCAGCTGGTTGGCGGCCCGTTCGTCGTCGGACAGGCCGGCCTCGTTGGCGGACTGGCCGACCAGCGACTGGACTTCCAGCAGCAGGGCGTTGATCTCTTGCAGGCCGCCCTCGGCGATGTTGACGACCTGGTCGGCGCGTTCGGCGTTGCCGATGGCCGCGGCGATGGCCGCCTGCTCGGACCGCAAGCTTTCGCTGGCGATCAGCCCGGCCGGGTCGTCGGCGCCGCGGTTGATCCGCAGTCCCGTCGAGAGCCGTTCGAGGCTGCCGTTCAGCCCGGTGTTGTTTTGGCCCAGGATGCGCTGGGCGATCAGCGATTGCACGTTGGTGTTGATGCGACTCATAGCTAGGTGTCCTCCGTGATCACGGGTTCTGTGTCACGCTGGGTTGTGGTGGACGCAACGACCTCAAAACGTTCACAGATCTCCGATCCGATCCCGATGGTTTCGGCCGCCCCAGGCTCCGGCGCACGCCGGCGACATGGGGTTCGGACAAGCCCGGCCCCCGTATCCTGCTGGGGGTCCGGCCTCGACCGATGGACGCGACTCCGCGGAAAGTCACGCCTGCGACGCCTCGGTGCTCAGCCCTCGGCGACGCCTCGGCCGCGGTTCCAAGGTCGGCCTTGCGGACGCGCGATCGCCACCGTCCGCGCGGGTCCGGCTTATCGGAACCAGCGCGGCCCGCCGGCGAACGGGTCCAACAGGACGGCATGGGGCCGAGCGATCCCGGGGGCTGGGACCGCCCGAGGGGCGCGCAAAAAAGCACGGCGCCCCCTCCGGGTCGCCGTGCTTACGGATTCAGGATGTCGATCCGACCCCGCCGAGGGGGGCCGGGCCGGTCGCCCTCGGCGTTAGCCGAGCAGCGACAGGGCGGTCTGGGGCTGGTTGTTGGCGATCTGCAGGGCCTGAGACGAGGCCGCGACCAGGATCTGCGAGCGGGTCAGCTCGGCGGTCTCGGCGGCGAAGTCCGTCTCGCGGATCGCCGACTCGGCGGCCGAGACGTTCTCGAGGGTCACGCCCAGCGAGGAGATCGTCGAACCGACGACGTTCTTCTGGAACGAGCCCAGGCGCCCGCGGAGTCGGGAGATGTCGTTGATGGCCTGGTTGGCCACCTCCTGGGCGGCGGTGACGTCGCCGTCGACCACGTTCAGGAGACCGCCGGACTTGAGGTCTTCGAGCGTCGCGGTGACGGTCGGGAACCGGCCGTTGGTATCGGTGTTGGGGTTGTCGATCTCGGTGGAACCGAGCTCGCGAGCCGACACGGACTGGATGCCCAGGGTGACGTTGTTGCCGATGTTGACGTCGGGGCCGAGGTTGAACGAGGCGCCGCCGCCGGTCAGGGTAAACAGGTCGATGGTGCCGATGGCCTGGACGCCCGAGACGCTGAGGGTGAGCTCAAGGTCGAGGTTTTCGGTGGTGACGCCGATGTCCCGGCCGTTGCCGGAGAAGGCCACGCCGTTGATGGTGCCGCCGACGTCCTGACCGAGGTCGCGGATGGGGCTGCTGACGGCGGAGAAGGCGGTGTTGCCGGTGGTGGCGCCGGTGTTGGGGTCGCCCGAGCCGTAGATGCCGACGGAGCCGGCCTGGTCGCCGTCGCTGATGATGTCGACCGAGACGAACTCAGCCGAGCCGAACTCGGTGGAGTTCAGGCGGACGACGTTGCCCGAGACGATCGACGACACGCCGGTGACGTCGGTGAAGGCGTTCACCGAGTCGCGGATCGAGGAGATGGTGGCGCCGGAGCTGAAGCTGAAGCTGCGCGAGCCCAGGCCGCCGGCGATCTCAAAGGCGAAGGTGTTGTTGGTGGTCGACAGGTCGAGGGTCGTGCCGCCGAGCGACAAGAACAGGCCGGCCTGCTGGGCCGACTGGGTGACCAGGGCCTGGACGGTGGTGTTGGTGTCGCCGAGCTTGGCGGCGTTGACCTGGAAGTCGACGACCTGGCTGGTCTGGGCGGAGACGGTGAAGTCGAATCCGCCGTTGAGCAGCTTGGTGCCGTTGAAGCTGGTGGTGGCCGCGATGCGGTCGATGGTCTGCAGGATCTGGTCGATCTGGAGCTGGTTGGCTTCCTTCTCGTCCTGCGAGAGGCCGGCCGAGGAGCCGGACTGACCGATCAGGCTCTGCAGCTCGGTGAGCAGGCTGCCCACCTCTTGCAGGCCGCCTTCGGCGACGTTGACGAACTGCTCGGCCCGCTCGGCGTTGGCGATGGCGGCGCCGATCGCGGCCTTCTCGGAGCGGAGGGCTTCGCTGGCGATCAGGCCGGCCGGGTCGTCCCCGCCTCGGTTGATCCGAAAGCCCGTGCTCAGCCGTTCGAGCGAACGCGACAGCACGTTGTTGTTTTCGGTGAAGACACGCTGGGAGATCAGAGAGTTGACGTTGGTGTTGATACGGCTCATCGAGGGACCCACCTGGATGCCCACCGTTTGTCCGGCGGGCTGGGAACCTTCGGGGAATCGCCGCAACACACGGCGGGCCCGAGGCCCGAATCGCGAACGGGTAGAAACCCGAACGCTGGGTGGAATCGTCGCTCTGGGTGCGCGGCCTAAGCCGTCGGGGAGACAAAGACCAAGCTTGACGGTTGTGCGGCCGCGCCAGCCGTCACAGCTCTGTCAGCCGTTACAACCGGTACAGACGGACCCCCGCGAGGGCCTGAACGGGCCTGTTTGCGGCGGAAGCTGGATGAGTTGGCGGGTCCGCCCGGGTTATCCGGTTGGCGGGTCGGCCAGCCCCTGGCCCGTCGGGCGGCGCCCGGGGGCGAGCAGGCGCTCCAAATCACGGATTTGGGCGTCTTTGTCTTGACCGTCCTTGCGGAGTTTCGCCGTGGCCAGCAGCCCCTTGACCCGGGTCACCAGCTCCAGCCGGTTGATGGGCTTGCTGACGAACTCGTCGGTGCCGGCCTCGACGCCGCGCTCGATGTCGCCGAGCTCGTTGAGGGCCGTGACCATCATCACCGGGATGCCGGCGGTGTCGGGGTCGTCCTTCAGGGCTCGGCAGACCTCGAAGCCGGACATGCGGGGCATCATCACGTCGAGCAGGATGAGGTCGGGCCGGCGGCCCTCGGCGGGGTTGCGGACGGCTTCGAGGGCCTCGACGCCGTCGTACGCCGTGCGGACCTCGACCTCGAGGTTCTCGAGGTAGGCCTGGAGCAGCTCGACGTTCTGCTCGTTGTCGTCGACGGCCAGGATGACCGAGCCGGCCGGGTCGAAGCCCTCGGCCTGGGGCAGGGCGGCGGCCGCGGCGGCGGTGGGAGAGTCGGCGTGGGAAGACATGGGCGTTGGGGGGTCCGGGGCGGGGCGGGGCCGCCAACCGGCGAGTCTATAGACGGGCGGGCCCGCAAGCGACCGCTCGGGCCCCGTCGGTCCCGGCCTTCGGCGGCAAGATCGGCCCTCCGGGCTTGGCGGGAGCCCCGGCCCCGGCTACGCTCTTCGATCCGGCCCCGGCCCAGCCCGCGGGCTGACGCCCCCCAAGCCTTCCCGCGTCGACGGGCCTGTTCCCAGGCCCGCATGTCCTTCGCCCTTACGGAACCGCTGCCACCATGGCCAAGCCCGGCATCCGCACCCGAATCCCCTGGGAAGACCAGTGGAACGCCCCGACCCTCGACCAGCTCTGGGCGGACCAGAAAGAGTCGCACGCCAAGGCCCTGGCCAGTTTCACCGAGGGCGCGCTGAAGTTCGACGGCGTCGAGTCCCGCTTGGCCTGGCACGGCGAGGCCTGGCGGTGGACCCTCGAGCTCAACCTGCCGGCCCTCGACCTCGGCGGCAAAGAGGCCGACCAGATGTCGATGGCCTACATCGTGCCCCGGCCCGAGACCCCCGAGGTCGCCGTGCCGCTTTCGCCGGCGTTCCTCGAAGCCATCCCCATGCGGCGGATCAACCGGTTCGTGCGGGAGCCGATCCGCTCGGCCCGCCAGGCCGTCGAGATGCACTGGGGCCTGTTCACGCCGTCGGCCCAGACCGAGGTGGACCACCTGCTCGACCTGTTTAAGCGCAAGCACAAGTGGTTGCATCAGGTGAAGGCCGAGGCCGAAGGCTAACCCGCGCCGGAGCGCTCCGGGCCCCGTTCCGGGACCCGCGGTATCGTCGCGCGTCATGGACCCGGGGATCGACAGTTCGAGTTCGGACCAGGCCGCCGCCGGGGCTTCCCCGGAGCAAGGCGAAGCCCGGGCGCTTGGCGCCACGTTGTCGCTGCTGCTCACGCCGGGCTTGGGCCCAACGCTCGTAGGACGGCTGATCGAGACGTTCGGCTCGGCCGAGGCGGTGTTGGCCCAGCCAGGCGAGAAGCTGTCCGGGGTCCGCGGCATCTCGGCGAAGTCGGCCCGCAACCTCAGACGCGACCTGAAGCGCGTGGTCGACGCCGGCGCCGCCGAGCGCGAGATCGACGCCGTGGCCCGCGGCGGGGCGCGGCTCCTGCGGATGGGCGGCCCGGGCTATCCGCGTTTGCTGTCGCTGATCCCCGATCCGCCGCCGGTGCTTTGGGTGCGCGGCGAGCTGCGCGAAGACGACGCGCTGGCGCTGGGCGTGGTCGGGTCTCGGCGGTGCACGCACTACGGGCGTGAGCAGGCGGCGCGCTTCGCCGGCGACGCCGCCCGCGCCGGGCTCTGCGTCGTTTCGGGCGGGGCCTATGGCGTGGACGCCGCGGCGCACGAGGCCGCGATGCGTCACGGCGGCCGCACGATCGCCGTGCTGGGATCCGGGCTGTCGAACCCGTACCCGAAAGAGCACGTGGACCTGTTCAAGCAGATCGCCGAGGGGCGCGGCGCCGTGGTGAGCGAACTGCCCCTGGGTTCGCCCCCGGCCGCCGAGCACTTCCCGCGGCGGAATCGCCTGATCTCGGGGCTGTCGCTCGGCGTGCTGGT
>JBCCXV010000076.1:0-9125 GCA_039191195.1 Planctomycetota bacterium | reverse complement strand
TTGCGCAGGAGGGACGCCGGGGCGCCCGGGCGGCCCTGGAGGGACAGGCGGCCGTCGTCGGGCTCGGCGATGAGGATCTCGGCCCGGACTTCGGTGGGCGGGTCGGCCTGGCGGACCACGACGTCGCGCCGGGCGGTGAAGCCGACCACGACGTACTCGGGCGCTTCGGGCTCATCTGCCTGGGGCCCGTCTGCCGCGGCGGTGTTGTCGCCTCCGGTCACGGGTTGTGTGGCGGGCGCCGTGGCCGGCGCGGCTTGGGGCTGGGTGTTGGCGGGCTGTGTTGAAGGCGGGTCTTGCGGGGCGTCGGCCGGGCGCGGCTCTAACTGCATGCGCACCTCTTGGGCTTGGAGGGAGTCTTCGCCTTGGGTGAGGGTGACGTCGCCGAGGGCCTCGACGCGATGGGGGCCGACGCCGCCGACGCCGTCGGGTTCGAGGTCCACGCGGAGGGATCGGCCGGCGACGCCGATGTCTTGCCGCGGTTCTTCTGACGTCGAGGCGGGTTGGCCGTCGACGGCGACGCCTTGGAGTGGGCCGAAGCCTTCGCCGGACCGGAGCGTCGCGTTGACTTGGCCGGAGGCGTCGATCCTGCGGACGCTCTCGCCGGCGTCGGGCCCGTCGGCGAAGTGCAGGGCCAGGGCCTCGGCCTGGAGGTCGAGTTCGGGGTGGTCGACGCGGACTTCGCCCTCGAACTCGGCGAGCCGTGGGCCGCCGAGCTGGCCCGGGTTGGGGTCGCCGTCGGGATCGACGTCGTCGCCGGGGTAGAAGGACAGGTTGAGGCGGTCGCGCCAGGCCAGGCGTAGGCCGCGCTGGGGGCCGGGCGGTGCGCTGGGGTCGGTGTCGAGCGACGTTTCGGCCAGCCGGCCGGGGCCTAGGACCACGGCCGATCGGCGGGAGGTGTCCAGCCGCATCTCGCGCCCGGTGACCCGGCCCATTTCGGGCGATTCGAGTTGTGCGGCGGCGCCGGGCCCGCTCTTCACGACGGCCTCGCCGCGGCTGCGGAGGTAGCTGACCTCGGCGCCTTGGGCCTCGGCTTCGCCGAGCTGGGCTCGTGCGGGAGCCCCACGGAGTACGAGCTTGGCGTCGTCGGGACCGGCGAGCTCGCGCGGTCGGCCGTCGTGGGGCTTAAGCACCATGGGTCCAGCCCAGGTGACCACGACGTCGCGGTCGGAGCGTTGGAAGAGGCTCCGGCGGGCGCGGAGCGGTTCGGGGATGCCGCGCGATGTGGCCGGGGCGCCGGCGCTCGGGAGATCGACGGTGTCGGACGTGCGTTGCAGGCCGTAGCCGGGCGCTTGCGCCGGCTGGTACACGGCCTGGACGAGTTGGTGTTGCGATGCGGGCGCGGGCGGGATGTGCGCGGCGCGCGGCGGGGTCTTGTGCGCGTCGGTGAGGGATTGTGAGTCGCCGGCGGCGCTTAGGCTAAAGGTCAACGCGAGTTCTTGGCCGGTGAGCAGGCCGCCTTCGGCGCTGTGCTCGACCACGACGTGTGCGTCGGGCTGGGCCGAGTTGCGCTGGGCCGCGCTGAACTGGCAGGTGTAGTACTGCGCTTGTCGGGCGGGGCCGGTCGTCCCGTCGGTGTTCGGGGCATCGCTGGCAGCAACGCGTGGCGTGGGCGCTTCCGCTGAGCGGTTCGGCGCCGCGCCGGGGGTGGCGCTGGGTTCGCCGGCGGCGTTGTCGCCCGCTTGGGCTGGGGGCGGTTCGTCGTCGAAGGAAGCGGCTTGGAAGCGCAGCTCGCGGCCCTCTGTGATGCGCAGTTCTTCGATGCGTTCGCGGACGTTGTTGAACTTGAGCACGAGGCCCCGGCCGAGGAACTCGGCGTCGGGCCCGGTGACCTGGACTTCGCCGTCGGAGCAGCGGACCTCGCCGAACTCCACGTCGAAGGAGGTGGGGGCGCCGAGGAAGCAGCGGACGACGACGTCGCGGTCGCTGCCGAGGTCGAGGGCGGCGCGGGGGTTCTCGAGGCGCACGGCTTGGTCGACCTCGATGTAGGTGACGGTGACGTCGCCCTCGAACAAGCCGTTGCGGAGTTTGTTGTCCGGGGCGACGAAGAAGCCGCGCTGCGCGGTGATCTTGACGGCGCGTTGCCGGCCGAAGAAGACGGTGGCCTCGGGTTCGGTGACGCGCGACCGCCCGTTGCGCTCGGGCTGGGCTCGGGCCCAGGTGACGAAGGTGCGCTGGGCGTCGGGCCCGGTTCCCTCTTCGGAGGTCCAGACGCCGCGGTCGATGGCGCCGATGCGGTCGGCCATCTGGCGGTTCTGGAGGGCGTTGGGGTCGAGGGTGGGGTCGCTGGGGTCGACGGCGGGCCGGTCGACGCCGAGGCTGGCGCGCTCGCCGCCGAAGAAGAGCGTCGCCGCGAGCAGCGCCGCCGCGAACGCGGTCGCCGCCACGATGATCCAACCGCGTTTGGCCATGGGGGTAGTGTCCCGGGCGTGTCCCGGCGTGGCAAACGGGGCCGGGGCGTGGCGCGGACGGGGCGGGAGCCCACTGCGCCCGGCCGGTCGCTGGTAGGATCCGGCCCCCGCGCCAGAACCGCTCCTGGGTTGCCCTGGCGCCGCCCCTGCAACTGCATTGAACGCTTGGAGAAGCCGCCGTGATCAGCAAGGTTTTCAAGGCCTATGACGTCCGCGCCCTGTACCCGGACCCGCTCGACGAGAAGGTGGGGTTCAAGGTCGGCTACGCCACGGCGGCGTACCTCAAGAAGGAGGTGGGCGACGGTCCGATCGCGGTGTCGCGGGACATGCGGCCCTCGGCGCCGTCGATGGCGCAGGCGCTGATCAACGGGCTCACCGCGGCGGGGGCCGACGTGATCGACCTGGGCATGTGCGACACGAGCCAGCAGTACTTCGCGATCCCGCACCTGGGCGCGATCGGCGGGGTGCAGGTGACGGCGTCGCACAACCCGATCGACTACATCGGCTTCAAGATTTCGCGCGAAGACGCCAAGCCCGTTGGGCGTGACACGGGGCTGCTGGACATCCAGGCCATCGCCGAGGGTCTGAACGGGAGCGAAGAGGCGGGTTCGCCGGGCTCGGTCGAGCAGCGCGACCTGTGGGACGCCTACCGGGCGCACATCCTCGGTTTCATGGGCGAGCTGGCCCGGCCGCTCAAGCTGTACGTGGATGCGTCCAACGGCATGGGCACGTCGCTGCTCGAGAAGGTGTTCGCGGGCGTGCCGAACCTCGACGTCACGGCGGTCAACAACGCCTACACCGACCAGTGGGCCCACGAACCCAACCCGCTGGTGCCCGAGAACGTCCTGCCGACGATCGAGGGCGTCAAGGCCACCGGCGCCGACCTGGGCGCGTGTTTCGACGGCGACGCCGACCGCTGCATGTTGGTCGATGATGCGGGCGTGATCTGCGGGTGCGACCACCTGACGGCCTGGCTGGCCGACCACTTCGTGAGCCAGTCGCACGCCGACGCGTCGTCGAAGAAGCCCACGACGATCGTGTACGACCTGCGTTCGTCGAAGGTGGTGGAGGAGTCGGTCAAGGCGCTGGGCGCCGAGCCGCGGATGAGCAAGGTGGGCCACGTGAACATGAAGGCCGTGCTGCGGGAGAGCGGCGGGGTGTTCGGCGGGGAGCTGTCGGGCCACTTCTACTTCCGCGACAACAGCTACGCCGACTCGGGCGCGATCACGCTCGCGGCGGCGATGCAGGTACTCGCCAAGGGCGGCGCGAAGCTGTCGGAGCAGATCGGGGGCTTCCGCAAGTACCCGCAGTCGGGCGAGCTGAACTTCCAGACGCCGGACAAGCAGGCCGCGATCGACGGCGTCAAGCAGAAGTACGGCGCCGACGCCGACGCGGTGCTCGAGCTCGACGGCGTGTCGGTCGACTGCTTCGAGTCGCAGGGATGGTGGGCCAACATCCGGGCGTCGAACACCGAGCCGTTGCTGCGGTTGAACATGGAAGCGAAAGACCAGGCCACGCTCGACAAGATGCTCGGCGAGATCGCTCCGACGCTCGGCACGCCGGACGCGGGGCATTAGTCGTCACGCCTAGCCATGAACTGTGCCGCGTTGTGCGACACGGCGCCTAGGCTGCCCTTTCACCCGTCGCCTAAGGAGGCACGTCATGAGCGAGCCACAGCACACGACCAACTGGCCCGACCTCGCGATCGGTTTGTACGACCGGCTCACCGGCCGTAACGCCGAGATCACCTACGCTTTCGACAACCTGCAGGTGCAGGTGCCCAGCGGCACCGGCTCGAACGCCGAGCACGCCAAGTGGGTGCTGAGTGGTACGGTGAAAGTGAGCACCCAAGATCAAGGCGCGGGCCCAAACTGATCGCGGCCGGCTGTGTGAACGCCACGTTCGACGGCCGGCCCGTCGAGATCAAGCTCGAAGGGAGGTCGGTTGAGCTCCGGCTGCCTGGCCTGGCCAGCCTCTGGCGGCTCGCGAAGGGCCGTCGGCGTTACGCCGGCCTACAGCGGGTGTTGTCTTTGTGCGGGCTGGACGTGCGGGTCAAGGCGGGGG
This sequence comes from Planctomycetota bacterium, assembly GCA_039191195.1. Classification (GTDB taxonomy): domain Bacteria; phylum Planctomycetota; class Phycisphaerae; order Phycisphaerales; family Phycisphaeraceae; genus JBCCBV01. The sequence goes on along the minus strand of JBCCXV010000076.1, from coordinate 4,653 downwards.
CCTGGCCGGCGGTTGTGATCCGGTCGAACGGGCGGGTCGCGAGGTGGCTGTCCTAGGCGCGCGGCGGGCGCGGGTGTGACGAGGCCGAAAGCCGCTACGCTCCGCCCATGCGTCGGCGTTCTAGGTCTGGTTTCAAGGCTTCGCAGCGTGTCGCGATGGACGCGATTGCCGTCGTCGCGTCCGTGGCGGCGTTCGCGGCTGTCCGTGGCGTGTCTCAAGCGCAGCCGGCGCTTGTGATCCGGCCAGCCGTGGCGATGGCGGTCGATCCCGATGGGGATGGGGTGTTCGACCAGACCGCGGGGCTTGAGCACCCCTTTGTGCTCGCCGGCAACCTGCAGCCCGCCGAGACGGTGTTCGTGCGCGAGTACCCCGGCCGGAACGACGCGATGCTGGCGGCGCTGCGCGACATCACCGCGCAGGCTGGCGTCGAACTGCACGTGATTCCCGGCGATGCGCCGTACCCGGCGAATCACGTCTGGGTGCAGGACGCCGTGGAGTTCGGTCACGCCTATACGGGTGAGCCCGACGCCATGCACGTGGCGATGCCCAGCAACCGCAACCGCGGCCTCGACCGCTTCGCCGAGCACCGGCTCTTCGGCCCGGACTTCGGCGTGATTTCGGTCGGCTCGTATCGGGAGGATTACGCCAAGGGCGAGGGCGGGGTGTCGTGGATCGACTGGTACGGCAACCTGGAGGTCTCGCCGCCAACCCAGCGGCACCCGTTCGGTCGAGCGCTCTATGGGTACGACCCGGCGACCGGGGCGCAGCTCAACCCGGAGGTCGTGGACTTTCTTGCGGCGCAGGGCGTTCAGCCGCCTATGCCGGTGGACGTGGGTTGGCTGACCATCAAGCACGTGGACGAGGTGCTGAGCTTCATCCCGGCCGAGGAGGGCGGGCGCGGCTTCAAAGTCATGGTTCCCGACCCGGGCGCCGCGATAGACCTGTTGCGTGGGCTTGCGCACGAGGGATATGCCGACACGCCGATGCTCTCAAGCTACGAAGAGGGTGTGACGGTGGCGTCGCTGCTCGCCGACGAGGCGCTCATGGACCACAACCGTGATCTCCAAGCGCAGCGGCTCGAACCCATTTACGCCAACTTGCGGGAGGAGTTGGGTCTGGACGAGGAGCACGTCGTGCGCATCCCGCTGCTGTTCACGCCGGGTGGCGGCGCCAAGGTGCCCAACATGGTTAACGCTCTCGTCATCAACGGGCACGTCGTCATGGCCGATCCGGACGGGCCGGAGATTGACGGGGAGGACGCGTTCCAGAAGGCGGTGCGCGAGAAGCTCGCCGACCTGCCGGTGACGGTGCATTTCGTGGACGACCAGCTCTATCAGCGGTGGTCGGGCAACGTGCACTGCGCGACCAACACGATCCGCGAGCCGATCGTGCCGTGGGGGATGCCCCCGGAAGAAACGGCCCCGGAGGAAACGTCCTCGGAAGAGACGGCCCCTGGCGCGTCTGCCGAGCACTAGTCGGCGACACGGCCGGCGGAGTAAGGCCTTCTTGTTAGGCCGCGGACGTGATGTCTACACGCGTTGTGTGTCGGCCTCATTTTCTGGGGGTTCCCAGGCGATGAGGCTGGCCCAGCCGTCGCTGGCGGCGTCTTCGAGGTAGTCCTCGATCACGCCGTGGACGACGAAGCCGTTGCGTAGTTGGAAGCTGAGGGTGGGGTCGTGGAGTTCGCCTCGGGCGACGGCGTCGACGTATTGCGCAGCGGTCATGCGGTGCTTGTGGTCGGCGAAGCCGGGGATGAGCCCGCCGGCGACGATGCCGCGCTTGCCGTGGCGGATCACTAGGTCCTGCCGGGCTTGGTAGAGCAGGCGTCCGACGCCTTGGCCGCGGTAGTTGGGGTGGACGCAGATGTCGGCGCCGTAGTACCAGGCTCCCCGCGGGTTGTGGTTGCGGAAGTAGAGGTGGTCGCAGAAGCCGCGGAAGGTGTGGTGAGGCGCGTTGAAGTCGAAGTCGCAGAAGAAGCCCGACGCCATGCCGATGGCGGTTTGGCCGTCGTGGGCGAGGGCGATGAACTGGCCTTCGGGGAAGACTTTGTGTTGCGAATCGAACTGCGCCACGCCCATGAGCTCGGCGGGGTCGAGCGTGGGGTAGCAGTCGCGCTGGAGCTTGGCCGCGGCGGCGAAGTGCTGCGGTGTTAGCGTGACGATGCGTGGGCCCGTGTTCACGTCAGCCGGCCTTGGCGACGGCGGCGTCGATGGCGTCGCCGAGGGCGTGCATGGCTTCGTGGAGCTGGTCGTCGGTGATGACCAGGGGCACGAGCGAGCGGATGCACGAGCCGTAGAGCCCGGCCCGGATCATGACGAGCCCGCGCTGGAAGGCTTCTTCGACCACGAGGGGCGGGACGGTGTTGTTGGGTTCTTTGGTCGTGCGGTCTTTCACGAACTCGATGGCGCACATGGCGCCAAGGCCGCGGACGTCGCCGATGCAGTCGTGCTTGTCTTGCCAGCACTTGAAGTAGTCCATGCAGATGGCGCCGACGTGGTTGGCGCGGTCGGAGAGGTTGTGGGTCTGCATGTAGTCGATGGTGGCGACCGCGCCGGCGCAGGCGACGGGGTTTCCGCCGTAGGTCGAGCCGAGGCCGCCGATGTGGGGCTTGTCCATCACCTCGGCCTTGCCGGTGACGGCGGCGATGGGCAGGCCGCTGCCGAGGCTCTTGGCGGTGAGGACCATGTCGACGTCCCAGTCGGTCCCGCAGCCGGGCGTGTGCTCGATGGCGAACATCTTGCCGGTGCGGCAGAAGCCGGTCTGGACTTCGTCGGACGCGAGGAGGATGCCGTGCTCTGCGGTGAGCTCGCGCAGGGCTTGGACATAGGCCGGCGGGGCGGGGATGAAGCCGCCTTCGCCCTGGACGGGTTCGAGGATCACGGCCGCGACGCTGGTCGGGTCGATCTGGGCGACGAAGGCCTTCTTGAGGTCGTTGATGCGCATCTCACAGAACGACTCGGTCGACTGGCAGGGCGGCTTCTCCCGGTATTCGTAGGGGAACGGCACGCGGTAGACCTCGCTGGCGAAGGGGCCGAAGCCGCGTTTAAAGAGGTCGTACTTGCTGGTCATGGTCATGCCCAGCAGCGACCGGCCGTGGAAGGCGCCCTCGAAGACGATGATGCCTTGTCGGCCCGTGGCGTAGCGCGCGATCTTCACCGCGTTTTCGCCGGCCTCGACGCCGGAGTTGCACAGCAGGGTCTTCTTGGGGCCCTTGATCGGGACGACCTCGTGCAGTTTTTCTGCGAGCGCGACCATGGGTTCGTATGTGCCCACGATCGAACACAGGTGCAGCAGCTTGTCGGCCTGCTCGTGGATGGCCGAGGTGACCTCGGGCATGCAGTGGCCGGCGTTGAGCGCGCCGATGCCGCCGGCGAGGTCGATGAAGGTGTTGCCGTCGACGTCGGTGACGGTGGCGCCTTGGGCGCGATCGGCGACGATGGGGCAGGAGCGGTAGAGGCCGCGCACGGTGCTGGCGTCGCGGCGGTCGAGCACGGCCTGGGCCTTGGGGCCGGGCAGGGGGGTGCGGATCTGGATGGCGGGCGCAACGGCGGCGGTGGGGGGCATGGCGGGCGCGGGGGCGTTGGGGGTCAGGCGGTCGTGACGGCGGGTACGGCGCGGGTTGCGCTGGCTTGGCCGCTGGGCACGCCGAAGGCCTGGAAGTCGTGGGGGCGCGGGACGCGCCAGGCGGCGTCGAGGGTGCGCTGGGTGGGGGACATGACCACGGCGCCGCCGGTTTCGATTTCGTATTCCTCGAGGGGTTCGTGGCAGATGGCCGAGGCGGGGGCGCCGGGGATGCCGGTGACCATGGCTTTGCGCAGGCAGAGGAGGTCGCGCAGCCCTTGGCGGTGCAGGCGCTCGGGGTGGTCGGCGAGCCAGATGCGGGCCGAGGCCAGGCGGCCGCAACTGTTGGCCTTGGCGGGGGCGGACTTGGCGGCTTCGACCTCGACGGTCTCGGGCAGTACGCAATGGTTGGTGTGGGCGAGGGTGCTGGACAGGCGCGTGACGGCGCAGCGGGTGGGCGTGGCTTCGACGGCGTAGCCGCAGCCCTGGGCGTCGAGGATGAGGTAGTGGTGGGCGCCGGCTAGGGGCGCGTTCCAGAGCACGTCGAGGGCGGCGGTGGCGGAGGCCTCGCGCAGCATGGCGCGGACGACGGTGGGCCAGAGCACGCCGGGGCGGCCGTCGCGGGCCGTGAGGTTGTTGATGCCGATGGCGACGCCGTGCTCGTTGACGCCGGTCATCCCGACGCAGCCGGCGAGGGTGAAGAGGACGGCGGCGGGCTGGTCGTCGGCGTCGATCGAGAGGACGCGCAGGTGCGGGGTGGCCGAGGGGTGCATGTCCCAGGTTTGGGCGAGGTAGGGCTTGCCGTCGGCCGAAGCCCGTGGCGAGACGAGCGCGGCGGTGCATTGGCCGGGGTCGTTGTCGACGCCGCCACCGGACGCGGCGCGGACGGCGTCGACGAAGTCGGTGAATCCCCCGGCGACGAGCAGGTCGGTTGCGGGCACGCCGGAGGCGTGGGACATCGCCTCGAGTTCGGTGGTGGTCAGGGGGTCATAGCGCTGCTGGGCCTCCCAGCAGTCGCGTGCGAGCTGGCTTAGGTTGGCCCGCCCGGCCGAATCGCCGGCCCAGAAGCCGTCGCGGCACAGGCGCATGCGT
>JBCCXV010000075.1:0-9177 GCA_039191195.1 Planctomycetota bacterium | reverse complement strand
GGGCAGATAGGAAACCGTCTTGCCCACGGCGCCGAGCGTGGCGTTGATCGCGGCGCACAGCGCGTGCACCTCGGCCGGCTGGTTGGGCCCGGCGATGGCGACGCCCTTGGGTCCCGCCTTCTTGAGATCGTCGACGAGCGCCTCGACGAACGCGGCGGCTTTGGGGTCGTCGGAGGGCGCGGCGAAGTCGGCGCCCGGCACGCCCACGCCGGCGGCGACGGCCGCGACGATCGGGCCCACCCGGCTCGCGAGCGTGGCCAAGCGGTGGTCGGCCTTGGCGCCGGTCAGGCTCAGGCTCGGCTCGACGGCGTAAGTCCGGCTCATCTTGCCGGGGCCGCCTTGGGCCTGGTCGTCCGCGCGGCGTCGGCCGACGGCCCAATCCTTGGCCAGCCGGATCGAGTCGGCCTCGCCCGAGAGCGGATCGGCGTCGAACGTCACGATCACCTGCGCCTCGGCGAGGCGGTGCACCGGGCGCATCGGGGCGCCGAAGGCTTCGGCCAGGCCGGCGCGCTCGGTGTCTCGGTTGAACGGCGACCACTCGGCCCAGGTCATCTTCGGGAAGGCTTGGCGGAGCCGGGCCTTGAGGCGGTCGGACGTCGGGCCCGGCATGGGCTCGGCCAAGACGTAGAACTGGCTGGACGCCTCGCCCTTGAGTCCGGCGAAGTGGTCGTGGGCCCAGGCGTCGAAGGCCTTCCACCCGCCGGGCGCTTCGGCCCAGCCGGCCTCCTTGAGGCGGGCCTGGGCGGGGCTGGGGCCATCGTCTTCGCCGTGGCCCCCGCGGCCGTGGTCTTCGCCGTGAGGTTCGGCGCCGGCGGCGCCCCGGCGCAAGACGCCGATCAGGCGGTCGGGGTCGTAGAGCTCGAGCGTGGCGGCCTGCATGTAGCCGTTGGTTGCGCCCTCGGCCCACGGGTGCTGGCGGTTGCCCTCGATCTTGATGGGCCGGCCGTCGAAGGCTTCGACCACGCACGGCATGGCGTAGCCGGCGAACGGCAGGGACGAGGCGTAACGCTCGAGCTCGCCGGGTACGTGGCCTTCGGGGCGGTCGGCGTAGGGAGCCATGACCTCGCGCGGCCAGCGCCGGCAACCGGCCAGCGTGACCCCGGCGAGCGCCAACGACGCCGCGGCGAAGCGCAGGAACTGCCGGCGGGGCATCGACAGCATGCCGTCGGGGTCGTAGTCGGCGAACTCGTCGTTGACGGCCTTCTCGAACCGCTCGGGGTCGGCCTCGTGCACCATCGACCGCCAGTACCGACGACCGGCGGCGGCGTCGGCGGCGGCCCGGCGCGCCGGGGCTTGGGCCGAGATCGCTTGCGCATCGGGCGCTGCGGCCGGAGCGTCATGCGGGGCGGCGTCGAGTTGGGCGGGCGGCGGGGTCACGTTCTGAATCGTTCCAGGGTTTTTGAGATCAACCATCAGCGGTGGCAGGTCGAGCAAGACTGCATGTACGCCTCGCTATGGATCAGGTACGCGTCTTTGAGCTTCTGGCCCAGGGCCGTCTGGGCTTGGGCGACGCTCTGGCCTTCTTCTTGCGGGATGCCGAGCTCGCGCGACTTGTCCTTGAGCCGCTGGAGTTCTTCGGGGGTCCACTCCGACTCGCCCTTGGCCGCTTTGAGCTGCTCGAACACGTACTCGCTGCCCAGGTGCCAGGTCATGTTGGTGACCTGGTCCAGCGGGCGCAGCACGTCTTCCGGCGCCCGGTGGCAATCGATGCACCAAGCCATCGAAAGCTCGTGGACCTGCCAGACGGATTGGCCGTTGTTCTCGGCGCCCATCTGGTCGACCCGGCCGTGGCAGGAATAGCAGCCGACGCCGCGGTTCACGTGGGCCGAGTGGTTGAAGTAGGCGTAGTCGGCGAGGTCGTGGACCTTGACCCACTCGACGGGCTCGCCGGAGAAGAAGCTCTCGTGCACGGGCTTGAGCTTGGGGCTGTTCTGCCAGATGCCCATCCAGTTGGTGGGATCGGGCTGGCCGTCGCCGTTCTCGTCGACGCCGGCGGGGAACTCGCCGGGTGCGTGGCAGTTGATGCAGGTCTCGGTAGCCGGGATAGCGGCGAACGCGGCTTGGTCCACGGTGTTGTGGCAGTGCAGGCAGTCGAGGCCCAGCTTGCCGACGTGGATCGAGTGGCTGTACGACACCGGCTGCTCGGGCCGGTAGCCGACGTTGAGCGTCGTCGCCGAGAGGCCGAAGAACACGACCGGCGGGGTGATGAGCGCGCCGCCGATCGCCCCGAGGACCAAGAGGGGCAACGCGTAGTTGGCCCACTTGGGGAAGATCGCGGGCGAAGGATCGGGTTTGGTTTCGGCCATCACCGGATCGAACGTAGCAAGGAGGTCGTCGCGCCCGGGTCCGACCGGGTCGCGTGGCCGGGCGGAAACTACCGCGCCGGCATGGGGCTGTCGAAGCCGATCGGCGGCGGGTTCGCCACCGCCGAGGCGTCCGGGCGGATCGCCCCGAGTGCGAGCACCGCCAACATCGCCGGGAGCAGCGCCGGCCAGGCCGAGCCCGACACGGTCGCCCCGATCAGCGCCACTACGGCGCCGGCTTCCAGGGTCACCCAAACGCCGATGAGCCCGCGCAAGTAACTATCGGGATCGACGGGCTTCCCAGACCAAGATGCCCGCAGCACGTAGCCGCGCAGCACCAGGACCAAGGGAACGGCGATCGCCAGCCAGGCCGCGGCCACCACGCCGGCGCCCCAACCCATCCACGACTCTTCCGCCGGCGCGCCCACGAATCCTGATCGCAGCGCCAAGGCCAGGCCCCAGATGGCCGGGGTCAAGACCATCACGCCCCACGACACCCAGGCCAAGGCGACGGCCTGCGCAGGCGAACGCGTCGCATCGACGCCATACGGCGGTGACGGATCCAGAGGATGCAACCCGGATTCGGTTGGGCTCATCGTTTGCGCTCGCGCCCGAGACGGAGGCCATGGGACCTCACGGTGTAGACACGCCCGGGCAGACCTATTCAGGTCATCTCGGCAGACCACGATAGCTCGAACCGGCAGGCCGTGAGGGCTCGGCCTTACCCGCAAGCGAAGATGCGACCGTGTCGCAACCAGGCGCCGGGCCAAGCGGCATCCTCTATGGAGCGGGGCTATGGCGGGTACCTTGGCAGACGGCTCTGTGACCCGCCCCCGCGAACCTCTTTCCGTGACGGACCCCGCCGCCCCCGCCCCGCCCGCACCGCCCGTTTCGCGGGTTGCGCTGTTCCCCTCGGATCAGGCGGACCCCGCCGAAGCGTGGGGCTACGCCAGCTCGCTGTCGGCGTACGACGAGCTCGTCGAACCCGAAGGCGGCATGCGGCCGGGCTGGTCGGAGCTGGTGCGTGAGCTCGAACGCCTGGGGCCCGAGGGTCTGACCCGCCGGTGGGCTCGCGGCCAGGCCGAGCTGGCCGAGAACGGCGTGGCGTACAACGTCTACGGCGACCCGCGCGGCATGCACCGACCCTGGGCGCTGGACCCGCTGCCGCTGATCCTCGGCGCCGAAGACTGGGCCCGGATCGAGGCGGGCGCGATCCAGCGGGCGCGCCTGCTCGACGCCGTGCTCGACGACCTCTACGGCGACGGTCGCCTGCTACGCACCGGCGACCTGCCGGCCGAACTCGCGCTGGCGCACCCGGGCTACTTACGGCCGTGCGTCGGCTGGAAGCCCGCGGGCGGGCGGCGGCTGATCCTCACGGCGATGGACCTGGCGCGCTCGCCCGACGGCGCGTGGTGGGTGCTCGCCGACCGCGCCCAAGCGCCTAGCGGCGCCGGCTACTGCCTCGAGAACCGTCTGGTGGTCTCCAGAAGATTGCCGGAAGCCTTCCGGGCGGCGCGCATCGAGCGCCTGGCTAAATTCTTCGACACGCTGCTGCGCACGCTGCGCGCGGTGTCTCCCCGGGGCGAGGCGGCGCGCATCGTGCTGCTCACGCCCGGCCCGTACAACGAGACGTACTTCGAACACGCATACCTGGCCCGCTATCTGGGCGTCACGCTCGCGGAGGGCGCCGACCTCACCGTCCGCCACGGCGGGGTCTACCTCAAGACGCTCGGCGGGCTCGAACCCGTCGACGCCATCCTGCGGCGCCTCGACGACGACTACTGCGACCCCCTCGAACTCCGGGGGGAATCGGCCATCGGGGCGCCCGGCCTGGTTCGCGCCGCGCGTGCCGGGCGCGTCGTGCTCGCCAACGCGCTCGGCTCGGGCGTCGTGGAGTCGGCGGCCTGGTCGGCGTTCCTGCCCGGCCTCTGCCAGAAGCTGCTCGGCGAAGAGCTCAAGCTCCCCACGCTCGCCACCTGGTGGTGTGGCCAACCTAAAGAACTCTCATATGTGCGAGAACATCTCCGCGAGCTGGTGATCAAGCCGGCGATGCCGGGGGTCGATACGCCGCCGGTGTTCGGCGACCAGCTCACGCCGGATCAAGCCGCCGACTTGCTGGCGCGGATCGAGGAACGTCCGCACGCCTACCTCGCGCAAGAGAGCGTCGACCTGTCGACGGCGCCGTGCTGGAACGGCGCATCGCTCGACCGTCGGCACGTGATGCTGCGCGTGTTCGTCGCTGCGACGCCCGACGGGGGCTACACGGTGCTGCCGGGGGGCTTGACGCGGGTGTCGCGGTCGCCCGCGTCGCGCGTCACCTCGATGCAGGGTGGCGGCGGCAGCAAGGACACCTGGGTGCGCTCGAGCGGGCCGGTGGCGGCGTTCAGCCTCTTGCGCGACGCCGACGCCGAGGACGCCGTGGGGCGCGGCGGGGCCGACCTGCCCAGCCGTGTCGCCGACAACCTGTTCTGGCTGGGGCGCTACATCGAGCGGTGCGAAGCCGTCGTGCGTTTGCTGCGGGCGATCGCGTCGCGCCTGCTGGACGACGCCGGCGGCTGGGGCGCGTCGTCGGAGGCGCTGCCCGACTTGCTGCGCGCCCTCGAGGCCGTCGCGCCAGGCGGGCGCGTGGCGGCCGAGCTGTCGGGCGAACCGGGCTATGCCGAAGCCGAAGCCGTGCTGCTCGAACGCGTGTACGCCGGCGACCGACCGGGCGCGTTGGCGGGGATCGTGCGCGAAGCCCACGGGCTCGCGTCGCGCGTGCGCGACAGGGTTTCGACCGACACCTGGCGGGCCGTCTCGCGCCTGGAAGCCGCGTTCGACCGGGGGGACGGCCAACCCCGCGCCACGGGCGACGCCGCCGACGCCGCCGCCCTGCTTGACCAAACGGTGCTGTCGCTCGCGGCGTTCGCCGGCTTGAACCAAGAGTCGATGACGCGAAACCAGGGTTGGCGCTTCCTCGGCCTTGGCCGGCGGATCGAGCGCGTGATCGCGTTGTCGCGTGTGCTGCGCGCCGCCATGTCTGAAGGCGGGGGCCGGGCCACGGCCGGGCTCGAAGCCGTCCTCGAGTACGCCGACTCGACCATGACCTACCGCGACCGTTACCACGCGGCGGCGGCGCCGGCGAGCGTGCTGGATCTTTTGGTGTTCGACGAGTCCAACCCGCGTTCCATCGCCTTCAACCTGGCCCAGATCGAAGCGCACGTCGCCGAACTGCCCGGCGGGTCAACGCCAGGCAGCCGTAGCGAGGACCGACGGTTGGCCATCGGCATGCTCGCGTCGGTCCGGCTGGGCGACCCGCGCGAGCTGGCCCGGGCCGGCGGGGCCGGCGGCCGTCGGCAGTCCCTGGCCGATTTCCTGCAGGACTTGGAAGGGCGTGCGCCCGCGCTCTCCGAAGCGCTCACGCGCCGGTTCCTCTCGCACGCGCAAACAGCCAGGACCGTCGGGGTCGAGCAGGCCGACGGTCCTGCGCGTGAGCCCACGCCATGACCCTCTACCGCGTGCGTCACCGCACGGCGTACCGCTACTCGACCGCCGTCGACTTGGGCCAGCACCGGCTCGTGCTGCGCCCGCGCGAGAAGGCCGGGCAAACGACCCGGCGGTTCGACCTGCGCATCGACCCGGAGCCCGACGGGCTCGACCCGCATGACGACGCGTTCGGCAACCACGCCGAGAGCTTCACGCTCGACCGCCCGCATACCGCGCTGGTGGTCGATGCGCAGAGCGAGGTCGAGGTGCGTGCTCCGGCCCCGCTGATGCTTTCGGTGTCGCCGGGTTGGGAAGACGTGGCGGCGTTCGCCCGGCGCGACCGCAGCCCCGAGGGGCTCGACGCGCTGGGGATGGTGTTCGACTCTCGCCTCGCGGCGGGGCAGGCCGAGTTGGCCGACTACGCCCGGTCGTGCTTCACGCCCGGCCGGCCGGTGCTGGAGGCCACCGAGGCCCTCAACCGTCGGGTCTTCGACGAGTTTGCCTACGACCCCACGGCGACCACGGTGTCGACGCCCGTCTGGCGCGTGTTCGCCGAGCGGCGCGGCGTGTGCCAAGACTTCGCCCACCTGATGATCGGCATGCTGCGCAGCCTGGGGCTGCCGGCGCGGTATGTCTCGGGCTACCTGCGTTCGGCCGACACGGCCCCGCCGGGGCAGTCCGTCGGGTTGGTCGGCGCCGACGCGTCCCACGCCTGGGTGTCGCTGCGGGTCGCCGCCCCGGGGTGCGACCTGGGCTGGGTGGATTTCGATCCGACCAACAACCGGGTCCCCGGCGACACGCACGTGACGGTCGCCTGGGGCCGGGATTACGCCGACGTGGCCCCGGTCAAGGGCGTGCTCGTGGGCGGGGGCCGGCACGAGCTGGAGGTCGCCGTGCGGGTCGAGCCGGTGAACGATGGTTATTGACCCCGGCGGCGAGGGGCCGATGATGGGGCCATGCAGGCGCTCGTCGCGTCAATCTGTGCCCGGGCCCGTCCTCGACTCGCGTGCGCGCTGGGGCTGACGGCCGTGCTCGTCCTCGGCGGGTGCGCCAGCGACCCCGAGCCCGCGGGCGCGGCGCTCGACCCGCAAGACTTCGTCGACCCCACGGCGCCCCGGCTGGACGCGCCGCCCGAGCGGTGGGTCCGCGTCTCGGCGGAAGGCCCGGGCGGGGAGGGCGAAACCCTGCTCGCGACGGCGCGGGCGGCCAAGGTCGGGCAGATCAACGGCCGGCCGGTATACGCCGACCAGGTGCTCGAGCCGTTGGCCGACCGGTTGCGTGCGATGGGCCGCAACGCCCCGCGCACGTTCGACCGAGACGCGAGCCAGGCGATCTTCGAGGCCCTGGGCGCCCAGCTCAGCGGCGCGCTGATCGTGGCCGAGGCCGAAGCGTCGCTCAGCGCCAACCAGCGCCTGGGCCTGGACTACTTCCTCGCCGAGCAGCGCGAGGAGATGATCCGGCTCTACGGGCAAGGCTCGGGGTCGATGGCCGACCGGGTCTTGCGCGAGCGCGAAGGCCTGGGCCTCGACGCGAAGATCGACCAGTTCCGCAAGCAGCAGCTCGTGCTCATCTACCGGCGGAACCGGATCGACCCGGGCGTGAACGTGGCCCGTCGGGACATCGAACGCTTCTATCGCGATTACCAGGACCGCTACGTGCGCCCCGAACGCCGGTGGGTGCGTGTGATCGTCGCCGGCGAAGGGCCCGACGCCGACGACGCCCGCGCGCGGCTCGACTCGGGCGAGGCGTTCCTCGACGTGGCTTCGGACCCGCTCAACGCGTATCGCCCGGGCGAGGGCGGGCTGTGGTCCAAGCCGGTCACGGGCGCCGACTTCGCCAGCACCGAGGTGAACCAAGCGGCGCAGTCGCTCGCCGTGGGCGAGCACGCCGGGCCCTTCGAGGTGCGCGGCGACCGCTGGTGGGTGTATGTCGATCGCGTCGAGCCCGGCTTCGCCAAGCCGCTCAGCGAGGTTCAACACGAGATCGAGTTTGAGCTCACCCGCGGGCAGATCGCACGGCTGGAGATACGCGACCGGCGACGCCTGCTGGCCAACGCCAGCCACACCGACCTGCGGCTGATGACCCAGCGCATCCTCGAGATCGCCAAGCAGCGCTACGGCCCGGCGTAAGGCAGGCTTGGGGCCGCCGTGCGCAAAGAGCCTTAGAGGTAGTCGTCGCCAAACTCTTGGGCGACCCGGGCGTGCACCGCTTTGATCTGCTGCGCCGCCTCGGCCGAGCACACCAGTGTCGAGTTGGGCGTCTCGATCACCACGACGTCTTCGAGGCCCAGCACGGCCACCAAGCGCTTGGCGTCGGTCCCGGCAACGAGCGCCCCCTTGGCCTCGTGGAAGATCGCCTGGCAGCCGGAGGCGGCGTTGCCTTCGGTGTCGGGCTCGAGCGTCTCCTTGAAGCTCGGCCAGCTGCCGACGTCGAGCCACTTCACCGGCATGGGCACGGCGGCGACGGTTACCGTCTCGTCGGCGCCGGCCGGCTCCATCACGGCGAAGTCCACGCTGATCTTCTTGAGCCCGCCAAACGTCTCGGCCAGCGAATCCATCACCGCCGGCGTCCCCCAGCCGTCGCCCAGTTGCTTCAACGGCTCGTAGTTCTCCGGGCAATACCGGCGGATGCAATCCATCACCACCGACGCCTTCCAGACGAACATGCCCGAGTTCCAGAGGTACTTGCCCGGGCCGGCCGCGTGGTACCGGCCGGCCGTGTCGGCATCGGGCTTCTCTTGGAAGCGATCGACCACGCGAACACCTCCCCCGGAAGCCGCACCCGCGGCGCCGGCGATCGTTTCGCCCAGTTCGAGGTACCCGTACCCGGTCGCGGGGAACGTCGGCTCGACGCCAAAAGTCACCAGCGTGTTTTCCACCGATTCAGCGACGGCGTAACCCGAGTCGACCACGCCGCGGAACGTGTCTTCCGGCTCGATCAGGTGATCGGCCGTGAAGATCGCGACCACGGCGTCGGGGTCCTTCGCCGCGATGACCGAGCAGCCCAGGCCCACGGCGTTGAGGGTGTCGCGGCCCATCGGCTCGCCGATGAACCGGTCGGGCGTGAGGCCCGGCAGCTTGTCGAGCATGGCGCGGCGGGTCGACTCGCCGGCGATCACGTAGATGCGCTCGGGCGGCACGAGTCCTTCGAGACGCTCCATCGCGATCTGGAGCAGGCTGCGCCCCTGGATGAAGGGGATCAGCTGCTTGGGCGTTTCTTTGGTGGACATCGGCCAGAGGCGCGTGCCCGAGCCGCCGGCCATGATCAAGGCGTATCGCATGGGCGGGAGTCTACCGGGCGCCTGATGACACGCGGACCACGTCGGGCAAGACGGCTGCTTGCCGCGTGACGGCGCCTCAGTGATCGGTCTCACAAAAAACGAGCAAAAACTTCACGAGCCCGAAATATC